>JAENWB010000223.1:0-3221 GCA_016650275.1 Nitrospiraceae bacterium
GGCGTTGGCCAAAGGCAATCCCGTGGATATCGGCCTCCTGCTCCGTCGCATACACGACATCGGCTGAGAATTCGCGTGCTTTGACGCCTCGGTGATCGTCCACGGAAACGAAGATGCGCAGCTGCCATTTCTCACCGTCTGCCAGGTGATACGGAGAGGACTGGATTGTGTATCCCTGATACTCAAGAGTCTTTCCCATCGGCTTACTTCTTCCCTTTCGGCAGCAGGCCCATCTTCTCCAACCTCTGCGAACGAGTCCCTTGTGCTTCAATCAATAGCGACTGAATCGGCTTTCCCTCAACCACGGCGGCAATCGTTGCCGTTTTCATCAGATCGCGGGGAATGTTCCGACATATCCCTGACCCGCCTTTGTCTGCTGGCGCTTTCCCTTTCGACGTCGTGTAAGCGTACCACGGGCGGGCGGAATGGGCACCTATTCCTTATGTTGTGCCCCACTTAACTTGTGGATTCTTTAGGTGGATGCAGGCCCCCCGAATTTATTCAAAACCTATCGGAGCGGAAGCCAGCCGAAGCACTCTCAACAGAGTCACGAGCGAGTGCGCCTGAATGTCCTTTGAGATATGGCGACTCGAAGCGAGGTGAATTCTCTGCAGAAATGGATGGATTACACTGTTCAATAAATAGTCCGGGAATTAAGCGGGGCAGTATATCGATCGAACTCGACGAAGATCACCTGTCGCCTCCCATGCTCTGCTCCCGCGGGCCTCGATGCACGATTCTTCATATTTCGTTGGTTGGCGGCGGATCTCATCCTATACTGAGCCAGTATCGTGAGCCCAGTCGGCGCTCGCGTAACCCTCAAAGGGAGAAGACACGGCCTTGTACTAGCCGCAGACGACGATGCCCACGCGCCTCAACCTACTTCTCCTCGAAGACTGTCTGACTGATGCGGATCTGATTCTCGACATGCTCCGCGAGGCCGGGTTCGAACTGGCCGCTCGCCGCGTCGATTCCCAAGCCGACTACCTGCGCGAACTCGACCAGCCGCCGGATTTCATTCTGTCGGATTTCTCCATGCCGCAATTTACGGCGCGCGATGCGCTGCGACTCATGCAAGAGCGCGGGCTCGATATTCCATTCATTGTCGTGTCGGGTTGCATCGGTGAGGAGATGGCGGTGGAATGTATGAGGGCCGGCGCCACCGACTATCTGCTGAAAGACCGTCTGGGCCGCCTGGGTCATTCCGTGACACAGGCGCTCGATCGAAAACGGCTGATCGAAGACAAGCGTCAGGCTGAGCAGCGCCTGTTTCTGGAAACGTTTCACGACTCGCTCACCGGTCTGCCGAATCGCGCGCTGTTTCTGGACCGGTTAGACCGGGTCTATCAGCAGAGCCGACGTCAATCTAGCCACCTCTTCGCGCTGCTCTCGCTCAATCTGGACGGGTTCCGCGTGGTTCGCGACAGCTTGGGACCCGCGGCGGCAGATCGCCTGCTGATTGACGTCAGTCAACGCATGCTGCGCCGCGTGCGCTCGGCCGACACGATGGCCCGGATGGAAGGGGATGAATTCGCGTTTCTGCTGGATAACCTGAAAACCCTCAGCAATGCGACGCGTGTGGCCGATCGGCTCCAGCAGGAATTCGCCGCGCCGTTTACCGTGCAAGGCCAGCAGATCATGCTCACGGCCAGCCTGGGCCTCACGTGCTGTCATGCCGGGTATGAAAGCGGCGACCATCTTCTGCGCGATGCGACGACCGCGATGCATCGGGCCAAAGCCTCCGGTCGGACAGGGTTTGTGATGTTCGATCCGGCGATGCACGCGCAGGCGATGGGCCGCTTGAAGCTGGAAGCCGATCTTCGGCAAGCGCTGGAGCGGCAGGAGTTCCGGCTGGCGTATCAGCCGATCGTGGCCTTGACGTCAGGCCAGGTCGCCGGGTTCGAAGCGTTGCTGCGCTGGGAACATCCTGAGAATGGGCTCATCAGGCCCGATGGGTTCCTGGAGATGGCGACGGAACTGGGGTTGATGACGAAGATCGGTGACTGGAGCCTGCGAGAGGCCTGCCGGCAGCTGACAGTCTGGCACGCGGCGTTCCCGCAGATACGTCCGCTGACCATAAGCGTCAATTTCTCGCTCCGCCATTTCGCGAACGCCGATGTGGCGGCGCTCGTCAACGAGGTGCTGCTGGCCACCGGCGTGGATCCGTCGAGCCTCAAGATCGAAATCACGGAGTCGGACATGATGCAAAACCCTGAAGCGGTCACCGAGGTGCTGACGCAACTCGCATCACAACGGGTTCAAACCTGCCTGGACGATTTCGGGACAGGCTATTCGTCCTTAAGCTATCTGCAGCAGCTGCCGATTGCGTTTCTCAAGATCGATCAGTCGTTCGTGCGGCGGCTGGGGACCGATGATGACGCGCTTGCCATCGTGAAGACCATCATCGTCCTCGCGCATCAGCTGGGGCGGCAGGTGATCGCCGAAGGGGTGGAAACCGCCGAACAGCTGACGATCCTCCGCGCGCTCGGATGCGAATACGGGCAAGGCTATGTGTTTGCCAAGCCGCTGCCTTGCGCGGACGTGTCTGCTTTCCTTGCCTCAGGCTGTCGCTGGTAGTGCTTTCCTCGTTCACCCGATTCACGGAACGTGTGCTGAAAACCGGAAGCCCTGTCAATTGAAACAAGTGGCGGGAGGCACAGCGACGACCTCAAACTCAAGATCGTCGCTGCCTTCATGCCTCCGGAACGCGGCGTGCAGAAAAAGACCCCGTGTGATCCGCCAAATACACTTGCCCGCTTTGCTTATCCCCTGCGGGATAAACCATGCTGTGTCTTGACCAGCGTGGAGATGATCTGTGTGATTCGCTCAGCCACCTTCGGCGGGGGCGTGTCGAAGTCCACCCCGAACTCAGACCCCTTGACCCATCTCACGATAGCGCGATCGATCAGCAACGGCTCCGGGTCCCCCGGCACAAAAATTTGCAGGGCGAGCGTCATCCCGACGGAGACCGGTGCATTCCCGGTCATGTAGCTCCCGCTCAGCGAAAGATCTTCGATGATTCCTTCACCGGCCATCCCGTTCCCAAGGTACCGCACTGGCACCAATTTCTTGAGTCGTTGATCCTTGCGCATGACAAACCCGGCCATTCTGTCTCCTTCCTCTCTCGGTCACGCCTGGGTAGCGAGCACTCCTCGGATGGTTGCGATCACTGCGACTGCCTTCACAGGTTTCTGTGGTACCATCGTTCCAACTCCACGCTA
>JAENWB010000224.1:0-39196 GCA_016650275.1 Nitrospiraceae bacterium
AAGACTCGCTCAAGATCGCGCCATTCAGCATGCCTGCCTCGATATTGCGCCACCAAACTCTTCAGGGCCTGCCAGAACGTCTCCTCTCCCACCTCCTGGCGCAGGAGGTGAAACAACATGGCGGCTTTTTGATAACCGATGGCATTGTCATGCTCATCCAGTTTCTGCGTGAACTGCGAGACAGGATAGTCCCGCTCCGGCGGCACGTGAAGATTGTACCCCTGCACCATCAGACGGCGTTGGTCCCGCGCCTGCGCGCGATCTCCCATCAGTTCGTGCCAGTAATAATTGGCCAGGTAGGTCGTCAGACCTTCTACCCAATTCCCGCGATCGGCGCGATTGAAGACCGCGTTGCCGATCCACGAATGCACGATCTCGTGGCCGAGCGCATAGGGTTGCACATAATGCCGCTTGATGACGCCGCTCCCCAGCAGGGTGAATGAGGGCATGCCGAGCCCGCTCGCAAAGAAATTCTCCACCACGGCGAACTTCTCGAACGGATAGGGACCCAGCAGCGGGATATAGGCGTCCAGATAGCGCGCGGTGGCATCGAGATATTCCTCTGCCAGATGTGCATCATCGGGGAAGAGATAGGTCGAGAGCCGAATCCTCTGACCGGTCTTGGACGTCCAGTCGCGAAACGCTGTGACGAATGTATTCGCCACGAGCGTAAGGGCCTCGCTCGGCTGCGTCACGGCCCATTCCGTCATCATCATCTGATCGTGGCCGCAGAGCCTGGCGGGACAGGCCTGTGACTCACCGGCCACCCCTTGTGTCACGATGGTCCACCCCGTTGGCACGGCGACCACCAGCACATAGGTGCTGAGTGATTCAGGGATATCAGGATACCAGTGGCTCTCGCTGCTCACATAGACACCTTCCGGCCCGATATGCCCGGCAGTCTCACTGGGCGTCACAAAACGAAGATGGCGCGGATCTCGCGGTGGATCGTTGATGACGCCATGGTAGTACACCTCCAACGTCACCAGTCCGGCGGCTACGACCCACGCGGGAATGCTGACCTCCTGAACCGAGTCAGGCGTGGAATCATGCTCGAGCTCAAACGGCACATCGTGAACCGAGACCTCCGCCTCGGCCGATGTTTGCACGAGTGTAATGTGGTCGATCTGGAGCGTGGGGGCGAGGGAGAAACGAATAGGGACCTGGGGCGGCACCTCCAGGGTCAGCCGGTCCTTTGCAATAAGCGCATGTTGCGCGGGGACGATTTCTAGAAATAAATCGTGATGCCGAATGACGACTCGCGGCAGGACTGGGTCGGCTGCGCAGGCGATACCGAGAGCCCCGTGGCCGAGTAACGCGACGAGAAAGATACAGGGGAAAGAGACCGTCCTGCTTCCGATTTGCATCGGAAGGGTTTTAGCATTCGCGGCAGACGAGCACAAGCTGGATGGACGTCAGCAATTGCTCCAAGTCGATCGGCTTCCCGATGACTTCTTGCGGCCCCATGGCCCAGGCTTCATCGAGGCGCTCTTCATCGTGACTCCCGGTGATGATGATCACCCCGCCGGTGTATTCGCGTTGACGGAGTTGCCGGAGCACCTCGACGCCGTCCATACCGGGCATGATCAGATCGAGAAGAATCAGGTCGGGGGGCGCTTGTTCCACCATCGAAAGAGCCTCGGAGCCGTCTTTCACGCCGAGTGCCCGATAGCCGCGGAGACTGAGAAATTGAACAAGCAAGTTGCGGACCAACAGCTCATCATCGACGACGAGGATCGTTTCCCCCGTATCGGCCACGGCTGCGCTGCCCGCCACCGGGAGAGCGGGAACGGATTTAGCCGGAAGCTGCACCACCCGGTTGACGCATTCGACCAGCACATCAAGCGACAGACCCTTTCGGATAAAATCCGTGACACGCAATCCCCGCGCTTGATTTTCCTGCTCCTCTGTCGCTCCCCCGCCCAGGATGATCACCGGCGCATGGGGGTCGTATGCACGGATTTCTTTGAGGACGGTCAGCCCATCCATCTCAGGCATGCGAAGATCAAGAATGGTGACGCGCGGAGCCTGCTGGCGAAAGAGGGTCAGGCCTTCGATCCCACTCGTCGCCGACAACACATGATAACCATGTCGCGTGAAGACGGACTGGATCAGCTCGCAGTTCATTCGATCGTCGTCGATAACTAGGATCTTGATCATATCGCAACCTCACGAGCTGAAATGCGTGGCGCGGCGCGCCTAGATCATTCGCAAATTCAGCCTACCACAGGCGACGCTGGCGGAGAAGAAAATGACGGGATCTCACCGGGGACTAGGCAGGATGCTCAAAAAGGCCGACTGCTTCGTTTGTAGCTTGCCTGGTTCATCTGATTGGTCTGGTCTGTTTCGTTCATCTGGTTCGTCTAGTTCAAGCAAACTAACCAGACAGACCAAATAATCAAGAGAAATCAGGCCGTGATCACGCAGCGCGGTCTGTGGCGCTGGCAATTTTCCCCAGTATCCTGCTAGGCGGAGGGCGGCACCGATGACCCGAGAAGCGCGTCCACAAAGGCTCCACTGTGAAAATCCTGTAGATCCTCGGCCGACTCCCCGACTCCGATCAGCCTCACAGGCAACTTGAGTTCCTCGGCAATCGCAATGACGATCCCTCCGCGAGCGGTACCGTCGAGCTTCGTCAGGACCAAGCCGGTGACGCCGACCGCTTCATTGAATTGACGGGCTTGGGACAGCGCGTTCTGCCCAACGGTGGCATCCAGCACAAGGAGCACTTCGTGCGGCGCACCAGGACATTCCTGCGCGATGACACGGGTAATCTTGCGGAGTTCGTCCATAAGATTCGATTTCGTGTGTAGCCGGCCCGCCGTATCGATCAAGGCCACGTCCACCTGCCGGGCTTTCGCAGCAGCAACCCCATCGAACGCTACGGCGGCGGGATCAGATCCATGGCGGTGACGGATCACATCGACGCCGACTCGGTCAGCCCAGACTTGCAGTTGATCGATCGCCGCCGCGCGAAAGGTATCGGCAGCCACCAGCAACGGCACTTTCCCTGCCTGCACAAGCCGTTGCGCAATCTTAGCAATCGTGGTCGTCTTTCCCACACCGTTCACCCCCACCGCCAGGATGACGAAGGGCTTGGGACCTTTTGCGATCAGATGCTCCAACGACAGCCCTTGCACTGGCGTCAGCACGTCGAGCAGGGTGTCCCGCAATACCGCATGAACCCGACCGGCCTGTGAGGCATCGGTCCCTTGAAGCTGTTGCTTGAGGCGCTCCATCACGCGATCCACGACGCGGGCACCGAGATCGGAGGCAATAAGGGCCGCTTCGAACTCCTCCAAGAGGGCAGGATCAGCCGCACGGCCAAGCAGCTGATCCAGGGACCCGCGAACGACATCACGTGTTTTTGTGAGCCCGTCACTCAGTCGCTGCAGCCATCCCATGAATCTACTCGTACTGTGTGTTGTGTGATGCGTCTCTCGATTTGGCTCGGGACGGTGAGCCTGTCAAGCCGTGACGCGTTCGATTCGCTCGTGTCGGCAACCGCGCGAGCGACCGCAGAACCATCCGTTCACGACGTTGCATCCGACGCGCTTCTTTCTTACTCCGCTCATGATCGTAGCCGCAGAGATGCAGAATGCCGTGGACCAACAGCACCGTCAGCTCCTCGTCCAACGATCGTTGGCCCTGTTTCGCTTGGCGGGCTGCCGTCGGGACGGCAATCACCACGTCACCAAGCAGGCCCGCGTTGGAATGGGACGCCTCCCGCATGGCAAAGGCCAGCACGTCGGTCGTGCGATCCTTGCCTCGATACCGACGATTGAGACCCCGCATCCTCTGATCGCCCACGAGCATGATACCCAGCTCCGCCGACGCTTCCCCGACATCAGAAAGAATCACCCGCGCCAATCGATCCAGGCGCGCCTGGTCAAACCTTACACGTCGAACCAGACTCTGCACATGGACCGGCATTAATGCGACTGGCCCCAGGGATCCGTGAGGGGGGAGGAAGGGGTGGCAGGCTTCGGCTGTTTATTAAGCGGCCCCGGCGACGGTCGACGGCCTGGCGCGCCAGATGAGGAACCGGAAGACTGAGTGGGATTCTGGTGCTGATCGTAGGCTTTGATAATGTCCTGCACCAACTTGTGACGGACCACGTCGCGCTCGTCGAAGTAGACGAATTCGATGCCTTCGACGTCACGCAGAATCTCCCGCACCTCGATCAGGCCGGAGACCCGTTCGGGCGGCAGATCGACCTGGGTGATATCGCCGGTGACGACCACCTTGGAATGGAACCCGAGTCTCGTGAGAAACATTTTCATTTGCTCCGCCGTGGCATTCTGCGCTTCGTCGAGAATGACGAACGAATCGTTCAACGTGCGGCCTCGCATAAAACCAAGTGGGGCGATCTCGATGTCGCCCCGCTCGATCGCGCGCGCGGCCCGTTCCATATCCATCATGTCGAACAGCGCATCGTACAGAGGGCGGAGATAGGGATTCACTTTGGCATACATATCGCCCGGCAGGAAGCCGATCTTCTCGCCCGCTTCAACAGCCGGCCGCGCGAGAATGATACGGCTCACTTCTTTCTTCAGCAACGCGCTCACCGCCATCGCCATTGCCAGATAGGTCTTACCCGTTCCGGCCGGGCCGATGCCAATGACGATGTCGTGCGTCTCGATCGCTTCGATATAGGCTTTTTGCGTCGGCGTTTTCGGCGCGACAAAACGCTTCTTGGTGATGATGGTCGCCGCATTGGAAAGGAGTTCTTTGATCGGAGTCTCAGGACTCTGCCGGAGCGCGCTCAACGCGTGCGTAATGTCGTCCGGCTGAAGGACCATTCCGTCGTTGGCGAGGGTGGCGAGTTCTGTGAGGATACGTTCCGCGTGGCGGGTGGCATCTGGCGTCCCGTCGAGTGTGAGTTCTTCGCCGCGCGCCGAGAGGCGCACACCGAGGTCTTCTTCGATCAGCTTGAGGTGTCGGTCATGGTGACCGAACAGAACGGCAGTATTGGTGCCTTCTCTGAGTTTAAGTTTACGCACAAGCGCGAAGGCGTTCTCCCTCCCTACGGTAGTAGTGGGAACATTCTAACAAACCGTCGATTGGAGTGACAAGCAGAAGAAATGATTGAGCTGCGCGGAGACCCTCACGCACCTGCTGGTTGAGCAGGCTTGCCGGGAGCAGGGAGGGTGAAGTCGAATTCCTGAAAGGCTTTTCCCCCTTGCCCATCTTCAGCGACGATGCGCACTCGATGGCTGCCACGTTGGTCCAGGGGAATCTGCCAGACGAGATGCCCCGTTTCTTTGTCAATCACCATCCCCGGTGGGGCCACTTCCAGTAGAAAGCTGAGCGGGTCGCCGTCTGCATCGACCGCTTTCACCCTATACTCATACCGAGCACGGCCGATGAGGTCCGCGGGGGCAGAGACGATCTTCGGAGGACTATTGCCGACATAGACCGATTCGGAACGAACCGCCTTCCCGACAGACGATTGGTCTCTCGGGGTGACTTCCACCTCGAGCGTATCCTTGACCTGAAACCCCGTGGTATCCAACGTCTGCTCCGGCCCCTGTTTCACTACTCTGTCGTTGCGCCACCAACGATAGTCAAACTGCATCTCGTCCCGATCTGCATCGACGGCCTCCATCTTCGCAAAGACCGGAGCATGCGGATCAACCGGCCGCTCGATAGAGATATGGGCGACGACGGGAGGGGTATTGCCGACCACCGCGGGACCCGCTTGGTAACGAGATCCCTGAACCGTGCCGCTCACGGGTACAAGATCGACCGTCACACGGTCCCCACGCTGTAACATGTTCGCTGTCAACGTGGGTCCCTTCTGATCTCGGAGGGGGTTACCGTTGACCATCCACTGGTACTGGAATCCAGCCGTATCGGAATGGCCGTTATCGGTCTCGATCATCACCTTGACCGTCTCGTTCAGCGTAATGGGGTCCGGGGTAATTGTCGCTAACCGGATGGTCGCGAGGTGCGGTGATGCGGAAGAACTTGGGGGAAAAGACTCGTTGTCGGGGGCAGAACTCGCATTACACCCGATGAACAGGAGGGGAACAACAACACATATTGAGGGGAAGAACCTTGTGTACGTCACTCTATGCGACTATCTCGTTCGTTACCGGACGCTACTTCGTCCCTGATATTTGAGCCGGGAGGGACCAAGAGACTGGTCCCTCCCAACTCTAGTTCACCTTCACTCACCCTCGCTGACGCACCCAAGACATATACCGACTCCAGGGAGGATTCGGCCCATTTGCACTCACGCACGTGCTGCTCCCTGTGCTCATCTGGCTGCAGGCCTTAATCGTCGGCCCGCCTGAGGATCCGCCACTGGAACCATTCAACGTCCCGGGCCCGTCGATATGGATAGCGACTTGCGAGGCCACCCCCTCGCCAAGAGTCATCCTAGTGTCGCTGTTCGTATTCCCACCGGAGGCGCTGGTCCCGATGATCGGAGACGAGTAGGCCGACCCGGTCTTATAGTACAAGGCGTAGAGATAGCTCGTCCCGGTGGAGGAGCAGAAATCATTCGTGGGCACGAGCGTCGGAAAGAAAACTGCTCCAGCAAGCACCACGGGGCTGGACACCGACCGCTCAGCCGACGTGCCGGCCGCAGTCGCCAGCTTGACGTACCATCCATCCTTGCTCTGGACCAACCCCGCCATCGAGTTGGCTCCCGTGGTGACACTCGTGAGCGTAGGATTGTTAGGATCCGTCATTTGGTTCGTCCCACCCGCACAAACGACACAGACCACCGCATTCGTGGTGTTCACCAGGTCGGCGTTTTTGCAGTTTGTGGCACTCGTCTGGGTACAGCCTGAGTTCATGACGCTGTCTTTGATCCCAAACAGGTACTGTTGCTCCGTGCTGGTCTTGTCGGAGTTACTCAAGTATCGGCCCGTTCCAAAGAAGACCCAGACCTTATTCGCATCATCAATCGTCACCGACGGTGAGGCCGTCACTGGCCCCATTTCCCTTGTGACACTGGTCAAGGCTGTGTAGTCATTAAAGCTATCGATCATTTCCGTGGCTTGTCGGTTGGCTCCGTTGGCAACACCCCAGGTCGAGGTGCCGCAAGGGGCGTTCGTACAACCACTGGTGGTCAACCGATACATCTTGCCTCTCCAAGGCAGAGATCCGTCGTGTATCGTACGCCCGAAGTAGGCAACGTCGTGTCGGTAGTCGAAATCCCTGTCCAGCGCCGTAAGGTTACCAAGAAACGACCGGAAGCCTCCGGCTGTTATCGTGGTCACCTGCGAATTCCCGGCTCCAGGCCCGACCTTCAAGTCCACGGCATACACCGCGGCTGTTTGCACCGGAACGGCCGGCAAATCTGCCTGATAGCCGTTGGGTCCCGAACCGAACAAGACCATCCACTTCGCATTAGTGTTATCGATTTTTGAATCCGCCGTCGGACTCACCCGCAGCACCGATGGAATGCCGGTCGTCAGCCCCAACCCGGTATTGCTGAAGCTCCAGAGGGTTTTGGGGTCGACATCCGGGTTAGTGATATCGAGCACAAAGTATGCACTGTAAAACGTGCGGTTCGTCCCGCTGATATTGACCGTCATCGGAGGAGCGCCCGTGCCGGCCGCACAGTTTCCACAGCTCCCTCCCATGCGGAAGCCCCCGATCAGTACCGTGCCCCAGCCGTCCGGATGGTCTGCGTCCGGCGTGAAGATCCGCACATCCGCGACCGTGGGCTTGAGATCCACGTAGTACACGTGGGTATAATCAGCCCTCGTCAACCACTGCAACTGCGGCAGGAGTTGATAGGGGATGTATCCCCACAGCTCGTCCCCGAGCGGACGGCCGCTGGTATTGTCGGTGGGGTTCTTCGTGTACCATCCATGCTCGACCACGGCCGGCGTCGTAGCATCGTCGCTCTTGTGGTAGTACCCGCCGTTGAACGCATGCAACATCCCATCGTTCGCACCGACATAGATGACCTCACGGCGATCTTTCCAACGAGTATAGAAATTCGTGTAGCTGGAATCTCCATAAACGAGATCGTAGTTCGTGCGCGGCGCAGCCACAATAGTGGGAGTCGAGTGGATGGGGTCGCCCAATTTCCACACCTTATAGGTACCGCTGCCGATCGGCTCTTCCACCATGCGCGGGCGAAGCCCGGCGATTTCGTCCCCGCGGACGAAGTTGATGATGTTGTTCGCCGTGTAGGGGGCGGCGGCGGCTCTTAGGTATGGACTCAAGGTTCCCGAATTCGCGGTGCTGAATTGCATCTGCTCGCCCGCGTCCACGAGTCCATCGTTGTTGGAGTCCACCCACGTGAGCAGATTTCTCGACGCGGAGGGGAGGTTAGCCAGCTGTTTCCCCCCTTCCCAGAAGGGGAGAATATCTTTCAGTCCCAGGCCCGAGATGGTCGGCGTCGTACTGTCGGCGCTCCCGTCGCCGTTGGAATCCCCGTACTTATCGACCAACACGGTCCCATAGGTGAGGCTGGTTTGAACATTATCGTACCGGGTCCTGACGATGTAATCGTTTTCATAGACGAGTTTTCCGTCCTGATCCGTATCTTCCCGGAAGTTCCCGAGATGGTCGATGAACAGCCCCTGCGCATATCCGGTCCATCTCACATTGGCTCCACCCTGCCCGACGGTGCTGGTGTAGAAGTAGGCTTGATAGACGCTCCCCTCGCCGCTGGCAGAGGTGGCCAACACGGAAATGGCCGTTCCGGACGAACTCTTTCGCAAGATCGCCGTGATGGTCGCCATCAGCCTATCTTGCAAATCGTCCACATTGGAAGACTCGAAATAGTTGTCGGGAATTCCATCGGTCCCCGGCGCGCCAGTCGTATTGATGACCTTGTCCCACTCAGTCACCAGATCCGGGATGTTATTGTTGTTGCTGTCCTCGAACCCACCCAGTTTGGCGGTGTGCATCAAGATTTCTCTGCCTGCAATATTACCGAAGGCGAAAAACGTGTAGACCGAAATGTTTTGGAGCCCCTCCAAACAATGGCCCGTTACGTTGAGGACGGCAATGGTCCCATCGGTAAGGGCTGGGGCGACTCCGTTGCAGGGCCGGAGGTCATTCGTGTGCGCCCAATAGGCCACGTCATCCAGATAGTGGTTACCACTCGACGCATAATCGGTCTTGTGTTCCCCCAGCAGCGTGGGGGCAGGAGTGATGACATTCGTATTGCAGGTACCGTTGGGCGCGTGGATGGTCGCGTTCGCGCCCACGCAGTGAAGCCCATGTTGCCCATGCCCGTAATCCTGGTTCCCTCCCGGAATATTGGTATCCTGGGTCGGTTCCCCGTCCGTCACGAGGATGACGAACGTTTTGCAGCAGCGGACCTGCGTGGACGTCGTGGCCCAAGCAGGCGTGTGGTTGCTTCCAAAAAAGTAGGGGTCCCGTCCGCAGGCATTGGCGATATAGCCGGCCCCAGCCGTGCAGGTTTCGGCGCCGGTCAGCGCACTGATTTCAGACCCGCCTATCGAACCTACCCCCGACGCCCCAAAGGCCACGCCGTTTGAAATGCCTCCGGCAAAGGCAATGGGATAAACATAGGAACCAGGCACGTACGTAGAATTGATCTGTGCAATATAGCGGGCCGTTTCATAGAGAGACTCGGACAGAGGTGTCCAGGTCGAGGGAAACGACTCCTGGACCGCATCCACCATGGCTGCCGTATTCGTATTGAAGGTTTCCACAGTCGCGCCAGCAAAATCAATCGATTGGCGCGATCCAACGCCTACCAGCATCCTGGCTCCGTCACCGGCCGGTTTGAATTCAAACAGCCCGAACCGTGCCTGAGATCCAATCTGCTGAATAACCCCGGTCGGCTCGTTGCTGTATCCGATCTTGAGTTCATACTTTCTTACGCTGAAGCTATCTCCACAGTTGCCACTGGTATAGGGGGTATTGTCATTTTCGATACAAAAATAGCCGGCGTGGACATAGATATTCGTTGCATTGTTGGCAGTGGTATTCCCCAGTCTGTCGGCTAGCGGCATTCTTCCAAGGTATGTTGTAACTCCGACCCCTCCAGCATAGGTAATATCATTCGCCTCTAAATTCACACCTGTCACCTGTGCTCGCACCGTCTTCAGCGCCGGGGTTCCATTCGTCGGACAGGTTCCGTCTGCGGCCCGCGCGACAAAACAGTCGCCCCCGATCATCGATTTCTTGAGAGCGTCGAACCGCCGGAAAGTCGCCCAATTCAAAAAGTTGCCATCCCACTCAGTAGCGAGACAGGGTGTGGACACCGCCAATTTGACCGTGGCTGGCTCGAAGCGGGCGTCGGCGCCGGCGTCGTAGGTGTAACAGAGGAGAGGATCAAAGTAGCCTGCGGAGATGACCGTGTTATTGAAATCCTTATCTGAGGCGTCGGCACAGTCCCCATCGGCAGGGTTAGAGCCATCACAAGCCAGACCACTCATACTCCCGGAGTTGTCGAGCAACAGGATGATATTGGGCGCGACTTGGTCGCTAACAAAGGGCGGCACGGCATAGTACTGGTCCATCGTCTGGGCCTGCAGCGCACCAGGCCCCACAAGATAGCCCACGAGACAACCCACCAACGCCAGCATGACGGTTCCACGAGTGGCGATATTCCGGCTCTTCATGGCACCCTCCGTTCTTGTTGCACTAAACATTATGTCCACCGAATCCTTGTTACCTGGGGAGCGTCACAATCATTTTTTCGATCATGTTGCTTTGTTCTTTCTTGACCTTAAACTTCACCTCGGCGTCCACCATGAGACGACCGGGATCCAGCATGTCTCCATGTTCGTCAAGCATGACGACATCCGGCATCAAGCCATAGGTTCGCCTATCGATGTCGAGCTTGTTCTCATAGATGGCGGTGATCGTGCCGTTCTGATAGCCGACCGTCATGGAGGGAAGGGGCTCGTCATCGGCCAGCGTGATGCCGACGCTCCCGACGGAGAGGACTGTCACGGCCAATAGCATGATCCCGGCGCGCACGCACCATCGGCTGTGCCCACCCATTTGGCTGCCACGCTGGAGGCCCTTCCTTTTTTCCTGTCTGTGAGCGTCGTCCAACATGGTGATCCTCCTCATCTAGCGGCCGCAGGTCTAGTACGGCCTCGGCTGACAAAAAAGACTGGAAAGGTTGCAGGCGTACAAGGCTCCGACTCGACTGGTGACCCCGGTCGCCAGGTTTTGCGCCACACAGTCGATTTGATAAAAGATATCGTACCGCGCGGCCATGGGGTCGGTGCAATCGCTTCCGGGTGCGCATTGGATATACATTCGATCAATGTCGCCAAACACCTGGTAATTGCCTACTGTCATCGCCAGGTTTGGCACAGAGCCAGCTCCAATCGGGAAATCCGCGTTGCCCCCATCGTTGATCAGCTCACCGTTCAACACGGCAAGATTCGTGAGCGGCACCGGGCCAGGCGGAACTGCGTTGTCGAGCAATGCTGGCGACACGACACGGGCGCTCATAAACTGCTGGAGCACATTCGCGCCGGTGCTCACACAGGACTCCGCCGCGGCCACCGACGCTTCATTGGCGCTGACAGAACTCGATATTTGCCGCTCAAATCCCGTGACAGCGAGAATCGAAATCCCCATCAGAGTCATGATCAAGATCACCATCATGACGGTGATGAGACTGACCCCCCGTTCGTCCCTTATCTGTGACCCATTGTGCCACTCACGCATCATCGTCTTCCTTCCCGGTTCAGGACCATGGTCTCGCATTTCTCGTCTCCACGGTCCTGGTCACCACCCGCCGGCGTACCGAAGCATAGGGAGGAATCTGGGCCCCCGCATCGCCGGCCAGGAAGACGCCGCCGGCATGTAGATGGTCATCGACCGTGAGAAAGGTAGTGGACAAGGTTCCCGCTCCTGCCTGTGAATTCCCTTCTCCGAGCCCATTATCCATCGATTGTTGCCGGGCGACGATCGTAACTTGAACCATTTTGACTGCGGACGGCGTCATGGGCGGATTGTTCCAAATCTGGTTCGAGATGTAATCCGGTTGATCGAAGATCAGGTTCAGACTCACGTCGTCAATCTGACCATTTGGCTCGCTCAGGCCGGCTGCCGCCACCAGACATCCATCGCAAGCATAGGCGAACTGGAGATCCTCAATCCCGTTGACGATCGGCAAGCAGGGGCTTGCCGGGACATTGCAGTTCGGCAGGACACGACCAAAGGAGGCGACCGTGGCATTTGCGATCCCGCGTACCAAGCAGGGTGCATTGCCGGCACAGATGTTGTTGAGATCTGCACCGGGAGCCCCACCGGCCAGCTGAGGAATAACTTGATAGGTGATGCACTGCAGGATAAAGATTTGGGTCCCGATCGGAATTTGCGTTGGCCCTGGAGCAGGCACCGTCAACAGGATGGGAGCAGCCCCGCCCTGCACCTGAGCAGCAACGATCCCGCCGATCGAGATAAAGGAGTTGGCAGCGAGCCCTGCTGCGGTCATATCGGGAAGGATAGCTGCGTTGATCGGTACATTTGCAAAGCCCCCTCCACCAACACCAAGTGGAGCGGTGGTCTGCCAGGTCGGAGTCGCTGGCGCGCCATAAAACGTGAGGGGCACTACGAGGGAGATTTGATCCGGTCCAGTATCAGCGACTCCGACGGTCGGATTGTTATCTCCCGGGAGAATCGGCACGGGGACCCCGCCGATTCCACAGTTACCGACCGGGGGTGGATTCTTTGAGGGATCGATGGCCGGCCCAAAGCCCGCCATCTTGATGTCGTGGGTGATCATTTCCATGGCCATACGCGCGTTCTGTTGGGCATCGGATATTTGCTCATTGGCCCGTACGGATTTGCCGGTCATCGTCAACGCCGCCATGCCGGCTAACACGATGACGGAGGTCACGGCCGTCGCCACCATGATCTCGACCAGTGTGAACCCCTGCTCCTCTGGCTTGTCCTGCGATCTCATGCCTGTGTCCGCCCCTTTCCCTGTCTGCTTCTCACTCTGGTGCGATGACCGTGTTCAACAGGACTTGTTTGGTCCCGGGTAACGAAACTAGGGTCCCCCCGGAAATTGTGTTTCGACTTGACCCGGTCCAAGTGATTGTCACGCCAATGTTGTTTTGATTAAGCGTCACCGGCCCACCGGCCGCCACCGCTACCTGGGCTTGAACCCCTGCCAATCCCGACGCAAAGAGGCGAGCCTGCCACTGTAGACAATCTCCCCGCGCCACCGGCTGAGTCAGCGCATTCTGGGTGCAGAGCACGGGATTCGCCGAAGTCAAATTGATTCCGTTATAGCCATTGACAAGGTTCCGGCGATTGAATTGCATCCGTTCGACGAGCTCCGCCGCAAGGTTCGTGGCGACCGTCAATTCATTGCCGTCGCTGTTGCGCGTGAACGACAGTGTCGTCATCCCTGCTAAGCCGAGCAATCCAACGGCAAGAATGGCCGACGACAGCATGGCCTCGATGAGTGTGAACCCCTGCTCTCGTCGAATCCGGCTGGTCGGCATATTGCTATCGTGAATGTTGTCGCTCATCAGCAGAACACCTCACAGCCTCACAAGCCCACTGGTTCCACTCGGCGCGATGTTAATGAGATATTGTGTCGTTGGAGCCCCTCCGAGAGTCCCTCCGACCGTGATGGTCTGTACTCCCGTCCCCGGCACACTGGCCCTCATCCCATAGGAATTAAACTGCACGACCCCACCGCCAGGGATGCCACCGTTGTTGAAGGCTAATGTCGTCATATGTACCGCCTCAATCCTATTCATTTGAAGGGCCGGAGCGGCAGCAAGATTAGTGGTGGTCATCTCGACCCCCCCATTCAGAATGACGATTTGGACGGCCAGAGTCTGATTCGACGTCATCGCTCTTGTACGAGCAAGTACAAGGTGGCGAGTGATTTCAGAGGCCGTGACTCTCGCTTGATAGTCGATGTACATCCGCGTGAAATTCGGCATGGCTATGGCGGCTGCGATCCCGATAATCGCCGTGGCGATTAGGAGCTCGATCAGCGAAAAACCAGCCTGCCCTGACAGGGTTCCATCGCGTCTTGTCTTCATAGATACACCCATAGCTGGCCGCCAATTGAGCAATTGGCATGCCGACCATTTCGCTTGGCCTAGAAGCTGCAACTCGTTGATTTAAAATATATTTTACGACTTATCGCGGGGGAGGAATTAGGCAGACTTTGGGAGGACATCGACAATTTGTGTCACAGCAGGCGCACATTTTGTACCGCCCTACCGTGGCCTAGACCGCCCGCAGGGAGGCGGAGAGCACATTAAGATGCAGGCCGGAGGAACTCGGTACGGGAGCCTTTGTGTCACGTGCAAGTGAGAATTCTGGCCATTGCGAGGCGCTCATTCCATGGAGCGCGGAACCACTCCGGTTATGAAGGTGTCGATTGCGATCTGTGCTGTAAGTAGTTTGACCGCCCGGTTTGAGTCACATGTTTAAACCTCCCTTCACTTCATCGCCACAGCCCTGACCTGCTGATAGGTGGTCGCTCCGCGCAGGACCTTCTGTATCCCGTCTTGTACCAGGGTCGCCATCCCTTCTCTCCTTGCAAGGCTGAGCATATCGGCGATCCTGGCTCTGGATTGGATGAGCCGCTTCATCTCTTCCGATCCTCTTAACAGTTCGTGTAAGGGGATCCGCCCCTTGAAGCCGGTTCGGTTGCAGGCCTCACAGCCTCGTCCACGGTACAGACTCCAAGCAGCGCGGTACTCGATGCCGAGTGTGGACCAGTCCTGCGCGCCATACCCCTGCACCAGTTCGTCGTATTCCTGTCGAGTCGGATGGTAGGCCTCTTTGCACTGAGTACAGATCCGTTTGCTCAGGCGCTGAGCGAGCACTCCCAACATGGCGTCGGCAAAGTTGAACGAGTCGCACCCGAGATCCAACAAACGGATCACCGTTTCGACCGCACTGTTCGTATGGAGGGTACTGATCACCAGGTGGCCCGTGAGCGAGGCTTCGATGGCGATGTCGGCCGTTTCTTTGTCCCGCATCTCGCCGATCATGATGACGTCGGGGTCGGCACGCAGGAACGCTCGCATCGCAGTCGCGAAGGTGAGACCGATCTTGGGATGGACCTGGACTTGGCGGAGACCGTCCTGGGTTATTTCAATGGGGTCTTCGGCCGCCCAAATCTTTCGTTCGTCGGTATTGATGTGCTTCAGAATGGCGTGCAAGGTCGTCGTTTTGCCGGACCCAGTCGGTCCGACACACAGGATGATCCCATGCGGCTTCTCCGCGATGGCTTGCATGGCCTGCAAGATGACGGGGGTAAATTCCATCGCGTCAAGCGGCATCGGTTGCTTGGCAGTCAGGAGACGCAGCACGACGTCTTCATCCTGCCCGGCGGTGGGCAGGGTCGCGACGCGTAATTCGATCTCTCGATCCTTCGCCAACCGGTACCGGATCTTGCCGTCTTGGGGTCTGCGTCGTTCTGCAATGTCGAGATTGGCCATGACCTTGATGCGTGACACGACAGCACGCCGATAGGCCGCGGGAATCCTCATGTAGGTGAAGCAGGTGCCGTCGATACGCAGGCGCACAGCCATGTCTTTACGATCCGCGTATGGTTCGATGTGAATGTCCGACGCGCCGAGACGGTCGGCTTCGGCGATCACTTGATTGGTCAGCCGCACAATGGCTGAGTCGTTCTCGTCGATCCCGCCGGATACGGGATCGATGGCAGGCTCAAGATGGATGTCATTGATCAACTCACCGAGAATGGCGCCGATGGACCCGCTGGTTCCCTGACCCCTGGCCAGGTGGAGAAACTGCTCGATGTCCCGACGCAGACCTACGGCATAGCGAATGGTCATTCCAGGAAAAGTGCGCCGCACGTCCCAGCCCTTCTCGAGATCGTGCGGATCGCTGGTGAGCACGTCGATCAGTGAGCCTCGACGCGAAATAGGCAGCCAGAGATTCTTCTTGAGATAGTCGAGGTTAAGCGTTTTCAGCAGGTCGGCATCGATGACCGTTCGTTCGTCATACGGCAGGTAGGGACATTGATAAAAATCGCTCAGGGCGGACCCCAAGGCGGCCTTCGGAACACGATAGCGGTCGAGGAGCACCGTTTCGAAATCGAAGCTGCCGTCTTTCGAATCGTCGACCGCCGCCAGCACATCGGCCTGGCTGATGGTCCCGCGATAGACCAGCGCATCCAGCACGTTTTGCTCGATCGTGCGGGACGATTTTGCCCCATGCTTCTCCTTCTTGGAAAAGCCATCACTCCCCTCCATCTTGCCCGCCCTTCCCCCACTCAGGATATCGGTCTCGATGGTCATATCCTATGCCTCGTCCCAGTTCCCAACGTCTAGCAGGATGCTGAAAAGCCCGCCGGCGCCCCAGACCGTGGCGGGTGAAGCGCGAGATAGGCAAGAAAGGCGCGACGTGGACAGATTTGATTCTCACCTCGTCTCACCCGTCCCCTGCCAGTCTCGCCCGGCGACCCTGCTAGTACTTCGCTAGCCAGGTTCCCGGCGCGCGATACACAACCGGAATCCCCCGAAAGAGTCCCTGCGCCAAATCGGCGTTGTACCAGACTTCGATAACGGTACCGGTTCCGATCGACGTCACGCTCTGTCCCGCCATCAGCGCCCCGTATAGGCGAGTGGATCGTTCAATCCTGATCGCACCCGCCGCATACAGCAGGCCGTTGACGTGGATCCCGGACAATTGCACCGGCACCCTTGTCCCAAGCGACTGTGTCCCCGGCGGAGATGGACTGAGGACCGGAACAGACTTCCCTACTGCACGAGGCCTGAGCACCATATGACCTTGCACGACCAGCAGACCTTCGACATAGTCCGAATCCAGCACCAGCGTTCCCATATTATCGACACGCGGCGGTTGCCCATCGACTGTGTCGATAAAGACCAATCCACGACGGTCTCCGATGGCCTGAGATTCCAGCGCGTCTGCAGGCGTGATTCCCTGATCCGAGTCCGAGGCCCCCTGCGGATGGAGCTGCCCCACACGATCGAGTCGATAATAGGTCCCCCAGCGTAGCGCGGTCTTCTTGAGCGAGTCGTAGTCCCACTGATCGAGCCTCACCCCAGGCGTCGGATATTGGTGCAGGTGCACGTTTTCAGAAAGCGGAGGATTCGCACCTAGGCCAGGTGGAGGAGAGATGACCGAGACGGTCCCTCCAATCCAATATTCCGTCCAGCGATCCTGCGCATACAGCATCTGGTCATACGACTGACCGGTGACTGGGGCCGCAGTGCTCTTGAGGACAAGGTCCTCGACTCGCAGCACCGCGAGATCGCCCAATACTCGCTGATCTCCCCAATGCACCAGCACGGGAGATTCACCGCCTGGCTGCAGGGTTCCGAGCGCCTGTCCGACTTGCACTGCCGCGCGAACCGCGGGAATCGACAAGGCCCCAAGCTGAAGCTGAACCGTTCGTGCGACCGGCCGGCGATCGACCGTCGTGGCCGTTACCTCAACCGTGTTCAGCAAGCCTGGCTGCAGAGGACCATACACTTTTAACTTAAGAATCTGGCCAAGCCCTCCCAGGGCATTGGAGAAGCCGTTGGGGGAAGCATTTAGCGTCTGATTGTCCGCCTGGTTTGCCGCATCAAGGAGGATATCGGGACGGTCAGCAGTCCCGATAAACTGCGAACGCCCGGCTACGTCGAAAAACGACGGCCCGTTCGCAAGGTCCCCTTGACGCTTGGCGAGCAGTCCAGCGACCACCATCGGCGTGACACTGGGATCGTGAAACCAACTCGTCACAACATCCGCCGCACCGTCGGCCAACTGTTGCGCGATGTTGTCCTCTTTCATGGCGCTGACGCCCGATCCATCCTGATCAGCCAGATACAGGGACGTCATGCCGGCGATCCCAAGCAGTACGTTCAGCATGAGCGCCGCAAGAAGCACATGACCCTTGTCGCTCAGATTCATGAATTCTGATGCACACCGTTCTTCCATTCCCATATCCTCACTCCCATTCTTATCGGAGGTGCCGCAGTTATGACCTAAGGCTCATTTCTCGAACCGCGCGAATCCCTTGATCGGACATCATCACCTCAACAACGACCAGCTTGACGAGCGTTGGTTGTGTCACAGCCTGTCCGTGTTCATCCCAGTAGGAGAATCGAGCCTCCCTGATATCTCCGACCAAGACGCTCGCGCCGCCATCGACCTGTCGCAGCAACCTCAAAACACCCTGGTCATCGCGACGGCTGTAGTAGCGGACACGATTCAGGAGGAAAACAAAGGCGCCGGATGGAATTGCCCCTGTCAGCGGCTGCGTCACCGTAAGCAGGCGCCGTTGTCCATCACGAGCCAGGGCCAGCGTCTCGCAGCGCTCGGCCCAACAGGCCACAATGGTTTTCCGATCATCCCATCCTCGCCCGTCTTCTACCGACAGAGCTGTTTGGCCGATCGCCGCCGCAACCGTGATGGTCGTCGAGAGGCCTTGCAGATTCGCCGAAAACTCCACTGAGTCCGAAGCCGCCGTGGTGAGAGAGCCGGACCCTGCGAGCCGCAATTCCTGCTCAAGAACTTCTAACCCAAGGCGAAGATCTTGCTGTTGTGCGACCTCACGTTGTTGCCTCATAAACTGTTGCTGGAAATAGGACAGGGCCTGAAGCGTGGCGCCCAAGACGACCAGCCCAGCCGCCATGGCAAGCATCAGCTCGGTCAGGCTGGTCCCTGCCTCCGTCCGTATTCTATGGTACGTGTTTCTTGTATGCCGTCCTGTCCACATCCTGTCTGCTCCGAGTGACGACACGTTACTCGCTACCAACGAACACTGGGTTGGCCCGCAGGGTGCCGACGCGTACCTCACGCGGGCCCTCGCCGGCTGCGTAGCCTGCGCGAGCCTCAAGGAATACCTGCCCTGAGGCCGCCAGCGAACCGGCACGGCTCGGCGTCACCGTCCAGATCAGATGGACGCCATCCTGGTCCCAACTGCCAGAGTACACCCCATCACCGGCCAGCACATCGCCGCCTGCTCCATCGTCACGCATGACAAGGTCTGGGACACCATCGTGATTCAGATCATCCAGCAAGAGACGATCCCATCGCGCAGATCGTTTCGCTTCGATCCGCGACTCCGCCATCGCTAGGGCCCGTGTCGCCAACATGCCCGTTCGAAGACTCCGTTCTGCTGCCTGAAATGCCCCCATCGCACCGGCCAATCCGATCAACGTCAGCGCCATAGCCACAAGCACTTCGGCAAAACTAGCTCCGCCCTCTGCATGAACTAATCGATCCCGCATCATGAAGCGGACACTCTTCCGGTGATGCTCATAGTAAACGTGGTTTCCCTGCCTTGACTGTCTCGCACACGAATGGTTGTAGGAGTCGCCGACCGACCGCTGGGATGAAACAAAAGTTCAGGGCCGGCAGTTGGCTCCTCCACGACCACCCCCTTGTCCGCATACTGATAGACGTGCAGGATGCCCTCGGCATCCGCACGTCGAAGCGTGATCGTACGGCCCTCTCGATCGAATATGACCCGAAGGCGCTCTCGCCTGGCCATCGCCAGTTGTCTGGCGAACCGGAGTTCCGAAGCAATCTCTGCGGTGGCGCTGCGCGCCTGGACCCTTGCGGCCCATGTCTGATAACTCGGCCCGGCCAACATACTTATGATGCCCATGATCGCCAGTACGATGAGGAGCTCTGTCAGACTCCAGCCTTGTTCCTGTATCTGTGATTCTCTCGGCATGCTCCACTCTCTCAGAGGAGTTCACCTTACAAGGAATAACGTGGTCTCCAAGACTCGTGCCCACGCTGGCCCACCCCTAGATAACCGAATGCTTTGTGAGGAGCAAGAGTGGAATACTTCGCAAGTTCGCGCGGTTTCGTGTTGTCCCGAGTAATCATGGAGGCGGAGCCGGCCTATCCACTGGCCACGAAAGAGGGAGGGAGCCAGAGAAGTCCCTCACTATTTAGATACAGAGATTCGCCCGAAGAGATACAGAGAGACGGTTAGTAGGCGGGGCCAAGAAGACCTTGATACCAATCGAGGAGCGGCTGAGCAAAAAACATGGAGAGAAGGGCTCCCAGCACAAGGAAGGGGCCAAAGGGAATATAGTCATCACGCTTGATGATGTGCAGGGCGATCAAACTGATGCCGATGATTGAACCAGTGAGCGAACCGATCATGATGGTGAGGAGCGCGGGCTTCCAGCCAAGAAACGCACCGATCATAGCCAGCAACTTGATATCGCCACCTCCCATTCCCTCTTTGCCGAACAGATAAGGGCTCAGCCAGGCCAGGAGCCAGAGGATGCCGCCTCCCAGCGTGAAGCCGAGCACCGAATTGATCACACCCACTGGCAGGACGGTCACTGCGCCCAGTAATCCGACCACCATCCCCGGCAGGGTTATGACATTGGGGATCATCTTATGAGTGAGATCCGTTCCCGTCACCACGACCAACGCCGAAAACAATAGGGCATAGAGGGCAGCCGTCCAGCTTGGACCGAAGTACCATAAGATTGTGAGATAGCCAAAGGCATTGGTGGCTTCGACGAGGGGATAGCGTATTGAAATTGATGCGCGGCAAGCCCGGCAGCGTCCACCAAGCCACAGGTAGCTCAGCAAAGGAATATTGTCGTAGAACTCGATAGGGTGAGCGCACGAGGGGCAATGGGAACCGGGCCAGACGATCGATTCGCCTCGGGGCAGTCTGAAGATACAGACGTTGAGAAAACTGCCGATCAGCGCGCCGAGGATCCCGACCACAAGATAGAGAGACCATTCATGCATAATCGACTCAGGAACAGACTCCGGCTCGGAACACC
This sequence comes from Nitrospiraceae bacterium, assembly GCA_016650275.1. Taxonomy (GTDB): domain Bacteria; phylum Nitrospirota; class Nitrospiria; order Nitrospirales; family Nitrospiraceae; genus Palsa-1315. The sequence goes on from JAENWB010000224.1 coordinate 20,691, forward strand.
CGAGTCACTTTGCATGCCAAATGTAATAAACTAGGTAGCTTCACCGGAGCCACTATCCTATAGTTTACTTATGGCGAGAGAGCTCCTATAATCTGCTGCCTACGGGGCGAGGGTTCGCTCTTGCGCGTTTCTCAGTTCCGTTGAATTATACCGTACTATTTTATTCGTCATCGTCAAAGGAGAACAAGATAATGGCACGGACTGCAAAGACGAAAACCAAACCTTCCCTGGCCAATCTGACCCCGCCACCCCGTAAAAAGCGGCCTGAATCGCTCACGAGCCGGGAACAGGAAATCCTTGAACTAATTTGGGCCGGGTTCAAGAACAAGGAAATCGGTCAACGACTCAAGATCAGCGTGAAGACCGTCGAGGCGCATCGGGCCAATATGATGAAAAAGATGCGCGTGTCGAACACCGCTCAACTGCTCAAAACCGCGATCCAAGACGGGACGATCAAGATTCGGTAGGCGTTGCCGCCGACACGACGCCCCTCCGACGCTGGCGGACCACTTCGAACAACGTGACGGCTGCGGCAGCTGAGACATTCAGCGACTGTATGCGCCCCAGCATCGGAATCCTGATGTGGTCGTCGCACTCCCCCAACACTCCAGGGCGGAGGCCTTCCCCTTCCCCACCAAGCACCAGCGCGATCGGCCCGGTCATGTCGATGTCGGTATGGAGCTTCGCCGCCTGTGGGTCCACGCCATAGACCCACAGGCCGGCCTCTTTAAGATCCTGAATCAGACGAATCAGATTGCCCACGCGTCCGACGGATATGTGATCGAGCGCCCCGGCCGAAACTTTCGCCACCACCGATGTCAGGCCGACTGCCCGGCGTTCCGGGATAAACACTCCATGGACACCCGCCGCTTCAGCCGTCCGCAAGACCGCTCCTAAGTTGTGTGGATCTTCGACCCCGTCAAGGAGCACTAGAAATGGCTTTTCACCTCGTGCCTTCGCCCGCTCGAGAATCTGCTCCGTCGTGTCGTAGGATTTTGCAGCGATGAGGGCGATCACCCCCTGGTGGTTTCTGGTCGACACCAATCGATCAAAGGCAGCTGGAGGTTCGATATGAACGGGAACTCGTTGCGCTTTCGCCAGCTGGGCGAGATCGGCAAATTGCCGATCGGTCCGCAGCATGAGCAGCCGTTGCAGCGGACGCGAGCCGGCGCGCAAGGCTTCGCGCACGGCATGCAGCCCATAAATCAGTTCCGGTGGACTATCGCTTCCACCGGCTGGTGCCATCGGGTTTGTCCTCGATGACGATGCCATGGGACGCGAGGAACTGACGAATCTCGTCGGCCTTCTTGAAATCTTTCTGTTTCTTGGCTTCATTGCGTTCGACCAGCTTTCCTTCTATCTCTTCATTGATCAAGCTAGGAGCACTACCTGAAATTGACAAACTCCCAGGATGTGGCGTGATGGCTAGGTTAAACTGCCAATTATCCAACTGAAACAGTCCGAGCGTATTTCCAATCGACTGGAAAGCCTCGCGGGCCCGCCGCCGCCCTTCGGTCGAGAGGCCCTTCTCCAGGAATTTGTTCGCGTCACTACGGAGCTTCTGTAGTTCTGCAATCGCCATTGGTGTATTGAAATCGTCGTCCATCGCCTGCCGAAAGGCCTCGTGGGCACGATCGATCGCATTCGCCAACTCCGCCTCACCAGTGACGCGATCTCCAACCTCACTCAGACGCTGGAAAAGATCGTAGAATCCATCCAAAGCCTGCTTGGCTTCTTGGATCGCGTGATCAGAGAAGTCGAGTGGGCCGCGATAGTGGGTCGCGAGCAGGAAGTAGCGCAGCATCTCGCCGGTGACCTCTTCCGGCCACTCCGACTTCTCGAAGATCTCTCGAATCGTGAAGAAGTTCCCCAGGGACTTGGACATCTTTTCCTGGTTGATCTGCACGAAACCGTTGTGGACCCAGTAACGCGCAAACTCCTTGCCGGTGGCGCCGCAGGACTGGGCGATTTCGTTCTCATGGTGAGGAAAAATGAGATCCATCCCTCCGCCATGAATATCAAAGGTCTGGCCCAAATGGCGCATCGACATGGCGGAACATTCGATGTGCCAGCCGGGACGCCCGGCCCCCCAGGGACTGTCCCATGACGGCTCACCCGGCTTGCTGTTCTTCCAGAGTGCGAAATCCATCGGATGGCGCTTTCGTTCATCCACCTGCACCCGCGCGCCGGCCTGCAAATCCTCGAGCTTGCGTTTCGAAAGGCGTCCATAATCCGAATATTTCTCGACCTGGAAATAAACATCGCCAGCCACTTCATAGGCGAGACCTTTCTGAATCAGCATACCGACCAGCTCAATGATCTCGGCCATATGTTCGGTCGCTTTCGGCTCGTGCGTGGCCTGTCGAATCCCGAGCTTCCCCATATCCTGATAGTAGGCCTCGATGTACTCGGTGGTGATCGCGCCGCACGAGACGCCTCGTTCATTCGCCCGCTTGATGATCTTGTCGTCCACATCGGTGAAGTTCTTGACGAATTCTACTTGATAGCCGCTGAATTCGAAATAGCGCCTGATTACATCGAACACGAGCGCGCTGCGAGCATGGCCGATATGGCAGTAGTCGTAGACGGTCACGCCGCAGACGTACATCCGCACGGTCTTCGGCCGGAGCGAGTGAAACGGCTCCTTCTTCCCTGTGAGCGTGTTGTAGATCGAGAGCATGGGTTGGTTACAACTCCGGAGTGATGCGGCGCTTCGGCCAATGGGACCAGAGAAAATACCCCAGAGCAAGTGCCAAGCAGAGACCGATCACGATATCGAACTGATGGAAGTAATCTCGCAGGTGCTCCCACTGCTCTCCCATTTTCACGCCGATATAGGCCAGGAGATAGCACCAGGGCAATGCACCGAGAAATGTGTAGAGCATGAACCGATAAATATTCACTCTGGCGATGCCGGCCGGCAACGAGATGAAGGTTCGGACCACCGGAAGCATCCGGCTGAAAAATACGGCTGCCTCGCCATATTTGGCGAACCATCGATCCGCCAGCTCAAGCTCTTTTCTCGATACCAACACATAGGGCCCGTATCGCTCGACGAATGGCCGACCGCCCCACACACCGGCGTAGTAGGCCACAATTGATCCCGCAACGTTCCCAATAGCACCGGCCAATGTCACGCCCAGCATCGTGAACTGTCCCGTCGTCACGAGATATCCGGCGAACGGCATGATGATTTCGCTGGGCAATGGAATGCAGGCGCTCTCAATCGCCATGGTGAGGAAAATGCCGGTGTAGCCGAACGTCGAAATCATCGACACGATAAACCGGCTGAGCTCTGTAACGATCGCTTCGATCAGATTCCCCACAGCACCCTAGCTCCTCTGCCTGCCCTTCAACTTTGACGATCCAGCTACCCGACGCACATTTGGGCTACGCACCACTTCCCACTTCCGGAATCGATCCAATACTCCATGATTCGTTGTATCGAGGTGAATGGGAGTGAGGGAAACCGCCCCTTGCTCAAGCGCCTCATGGTCGGCATCCTTGCTTCGGCTCCACGACACACGAGTCCCGGCAATCCAATAGTAGGTCCGGCCATGCGGATCGACCTTTTCAATAATCGGATTGTCGAAGCGCCTTCGACTCAGACAGGTGACTCGGACTCCGGTAATGGACCCGAAGGGCCGGTTTGGAATATTGAGATTCAGGAGCGTTTCGTCCGGCAAACCTTCTTTCAGGATCAACCGAGCGATACGAACGGCATACCGAGCCCCGGCGTCGAAATAAAAATGCTCCTGCCCCTCCTGCGACACAGCCATAGAGGGGACGCCCAGGATCGTTCCTTCCATCGCTGCCGAGACCGTCCCTGAATACAACACGTCGTCGCCAAGGTTTACGCCTTTATTGATGCCCGACACGAGGAGATCGGGCGGTGCCGACATGATCTTCAATACGGCCAGATTTACACAATCAACCGGCGTTCCGCTGACCGAGTAGACCCGTGTCCTCAGCTGCTGCACTCGCAGCGGCTTATGGAGCGTCACGGCATGCGCCGCCGCAGTCCGCTCGCGATCAGGCGCGACCACCCACACCTCGCCCACTCGCGACAAGGCCTTGGCAAGCGCCGTCAAACCAGGCGAGTGAATCCCATCATCGTTGGTGACCAGAATGCGCATGGGTTTGTGAGGAATAAAAAAAGCTGCCGCCGGCAGCTTTTTCGGTCGGTGTTGGCTCAGGCAGTGATCCGGGAAATCTGTCTGACGCCTCCTGTCACGCCTGATCCCTTACCCTTCACGATATTTGGTCGGGGCGAGCCGATTTGAACGGCCGACCACTCGCACCCCAAGCGAGTACGCTACCGGGCTGCGCCACGCCCCGACACGCTCCATTCAATTTCACCGTCTCCTGCATTGTCTGCCTGGAAGAGGCTGGAATGCAACCGGCTCGGAAGAGACGAGGCGGGACTGTCTTCAGTCAGAATGCGACTCCAAAACTTTGAGAATCGCCTGGAGATTCCCTCGCAGTTTCTGTGCGAGCTCCTTGGGGCGCAGCCGTTGGCTTGCGACCCTGCCTCGCCTGGCCCAATACCGTTTGACACCTGCAAGTGTATGCCCTTCCTCATAAAGCATCCGCTTGATCTCCAATACCGTTTCGACTTCTCGCCTGACATAGAGTCGTTGATTCCCACGGCTTTTCTTCGGCTTGAGAAACGGGAATTCTGACTCCCAGAATCGCAACACGTAAGCCGGTAGCTTGGCAATCTGGCTGACTTCGCCGATTTTATAAAAGACCTTGCTGCCCAGCCTGGGCTCGTTCCCCATGACCGGTCCTCGTGGTGGGATGAGTTAAGGTGATTGAACGCGGCTATGAATTGACGTATTTTTTAAACACTTGACTGGGACGAAAGGTCACCACACGACGAGGCGTGATTCCAATTTCTTCTCCGGTTCGAGGGTTCCGGCCCTTCCGTGCCCCTTTACTGCGTACCACAAAATTTCCGAATCCAGCAATCTTGACCGACTCTCCCTTATGCAACACCGCTTTCAACATATTCAGTACGAGTTCGACAATATCTGCGGCTTCATTTTTCGAAATACCAACCTGCTTGTAGATTTCGTTCGCGATATCTGCCTTTCTCATGCTTTCCCCTCCGACACCCACGCAGACTTCCTGAATGATCGCCCGTGTTCTTGCTAAGAACGATTAGCAGTTTCGCTATAAGTTACGTGAGGTTATAAGACCTGTCAAGAAGAAAGATGCCGGAGTTGCGATCCCTCTCATTCGTCTTTGGCAAGCAACTTGTATTCAATGCTGTCCGCCAGCGCTTGCCAGCTCGCTTCCATGATGTTCTCAGACACGCCAACGGTGCCCCACTTATCCTTCTGATCGCCTGATTCGATCAACACCCGGACCTTGGACTCCGTCCCCCGATTAGCCGACAGCACTCGTACTTTATAGTCGAGCAGTTTGACTTCTCGGAGCTGGGGATAAAACTTTTCCAACGCTTTCCGCAACGCATGGTCGAGCGCATTAACCGGACCAGCTCCATCCGCTGCCGCATGTTCCACCACATCGCCGACCTTCACCATCACTGTAGCCTCCGACAACGTGGCTCCCTGGTCCTGCTTTTTCTCGACAATCACCCGAAAGCCCAGGAGTTGGAAGGAGGGCCTGTGAGTCCCCATCGCTTTCCGCATGAGCAACTCGAAGGAGCCTTCCGCCGCCTCGAATTGGTAGCCCTCACTTTCACGCTCCTTCAAGGTATCGATCAGTTCCTGTAACTTGGCGTGCCCCTTCTCCAATTTAATTCCGTAGGCCTCGACCTTCTCCAGCAACCCACTCCGACCTGCCGCATCCGATACCAACATACGCTGGCGGTTCCCGATTAACCCCGGAATCACATGTTCATACGTCGCGGGATTCTTCAGCACAGCATGGATATGGATCCCGCCCTTATGGGCAAACGCCGAATCTCCCACATAGGGCTGATGCGTATTGGGCATGAGATTCGCGATCTCGGTCACAAATCCAGAAACCCTTTTGAGATGGCTCAAACGGTCTCTCAATACCGGACGTTTCATCTTCAGTTCAAGATTGGGAATGATCGAACAGAGATTGGCATTGCCGCACCGCTCGCCGATTCCGTTAATGGTCCCTTGCACTTGCAGTACGCCGGCTTCGATCGCTACCAGCGAATTCGCGACAGCCATTTCGCAATCGTTGTGGGCGTGAATCCCCAAGGGCACGGCACACTCCCGCCGAACGACCTGGCAAATCTCCTTGATTTCCCAGGGCATCGTCCCGCCATTGGTGTCGCAGAGAATTACCCGTTCGGCACCGGATATCACAGCTTGGCGGATGGTCTCCAGTGCATAGTCCGGATTGGCCTTGTACCCGTCAAAGAAATGCTCTGCATCGTAGAACACCTTCCGGCCTTTCGAGCGGAGATGGGCCACGGAATCGATGATGAGTTCGAGATTCTTCGCAAGGGATATGCCGAGCGCATCGGTGACGTGCAATGACCAGCTTTTTCCGAAGAGCGTGATAACCTTGGTCTCTGCCTCCAGCAATGCCTTGATATTAGGGTCGCTCTGTACCGCGTTGCTCGCTTTTCTGGTCGACCCGAACGCCACCATCGTTGCCGTCTGCAGCGGAACGGTCTTGATCATCCGGAAGAACTCGATGTCTTTTGGATTCGCCCCGGGCCACCCGCCTTCAATGAACTGAACGCCCAGTCCATCCAACTGTTGGGCGACCCGAACCTTGTCTTCGGCCGAAAATGTGACATCCTCTGCCTGAGCCCCGTCCCGTAAGGTCGTGTCATAAATCTCTAGTGCTGCTGGCCGCGCGGCAGGAAGACGTGTGCCTGACGACGTGGGGCCGACCGGCTTGCCTTGTGAGGGTCGTGGTTGTGAAGATTTTCGAGCCATAAGAGAAACGATACCAGGAGCAGGACAAACCTGTCGAGACTCACCTCGCCAAAACCCCTACTTGGGGTTTCGGTCTCCTGCCGGCGACTGATCCAACCCGAACGCGGTATGGAGCGAACGCATCGCGAGCTCGGCATATTTTTCGTCGATGACACAGGAGATCTTGATCTCCGATGTGCTGATCATGAGAATGTTCACGCCTTCCTGCGACAAGACTTCGAACATCTTGGCGGCGACTCCTGAATGGGAACGCATCCCGACACCGACCAGCGAGACCTTCGCGATCGCCTCGGTCACGGCGACCGATTTGGCGTCGATAGCTTTTGCCACGTCCTGGATCAGCGGCAGGGCTTTCTTGATGTCTACCCGTGGAATCGTGAAGGATATATCTGTCAGGCCCGACTGACTCATATTCTGGATGATCATGTCGACATTGATGTTGGCCTTGGCCACCGGCCCAAAGAGTTTGGATGCAATACCCGGTTTGTCCGGCACGCCCACAATCGTGATCTTGGCCTGATTTCGATCGCCGGTAACTCCCGACACCGCAACCGCTTCCATATCCTCATCTTCACGCGTCACAAGCGTCCCCTTTCCTTCTTTGAAGCTGGAGTTCACCTCGACCGGCACATTGAACTTCGCAGCAAACTCGACGGAGCGGCTCTGCAGCACTTTGGCACCCAGACTGGCCATTTCCAGCATTTCCTCATAGGATATTTTGTCGATTCGTCGAGCCGCCGGCACAATGTTGGGGTCCGACGTATAGACACCGTCGACGTCGGTAAAGATGATGCACCGATCGGCCTTTAGCGCCGCCGCCAGCGCGACTGCTGTGAGATCGGAACCTCCGCGCCCCAACGTCGTGACATCCGACTGCTTGTTGATTCCTTGAAAACCGGCGACCACTGGAATGACCCCCTTGAGCAGGGCCTCGCGGATTCGATCGGCACTCACCCGGGTAATACGCGCCCTGGTATGGGCACTGTCGGTCATAATCCCGACTTGGCGCCCCGTAAAGGATTGGGCATCGAGTCCTCGGGCCCGCAAGTCCATCGCCAATAAGGCGATGGTCACCCGCTCTCCGGTCGACAGGAGCATATCGAGTTCGCGATCGTCCGGCAGCGGCGTCACTTCATGTGCCAACCGAAGCAACCGATCCGTTTCGCCGCTCATTGCGGACAAAACAACTACGACGCGATGGCCATCCTTGTGCGCCCTCTCGATGCGGTCGGCCACACAGCGGATCCGCTCGATCGTGCCCACGGACGTTCCCCCATATTTTTGGACAATCAGCGCCACGACCCTCAGGATCCTTTTGCGAACAGTCGCACGACAAACTTCGTTGCATCACGAGGCGGCACAGTCGAGGCCCGAGCATCAGCCTCGGTAAATCTCCGTCCGGCCCCGGCAGAAGGGGCTGCCGTGCTGTCACGATAGGCAAAGAATCCCAGACCTTCCGCCGCTTGGCCATGATGCACGTTGCCCGAATCGCAGAAGGCCGCGATGCGATGGGAGCCCAATTTAGCCAGCCCTTCAAGCAGCGGCCCTACCAGCTCGCGATCGACCGCTTCGATACCCTTCACCTTGGCCGCGACATCCGACCCGTAGACGACCTCGTCCGGCAACTCCACATGCACGTATGCAAAGTCCTTCTTCTTCAGTTCCTCCAGGGCGACCACCGCTTGGGTACGAAGATCCGCACCGGCCAATTGCGCGCCGTCCACGGCTTCAAGCCCGGCCAGGATGCCGAGTCCGCGATGAACATCGCTCTGTGAGACCACCACACCGGACATCTTCATTCGCTCAGAGAGGCTTGGCCAGAGAATGGCCCGGCCTTGGCCCCAGAGCCACAGACAATTGGCCGGCCTCTGCCCCGCCTCCCGACGTTCATCGTTGAGGGGGTGATCGCGCAAGATCTGAAACGAGGCGTCCATGAGTTTCCAAAGAATGTCGGATCCGTCTCCCGTAGGCAATGCATCGACGATCGGTCGACCAATCAATGATTGTGGATCTGTACAGACCGCCCGCGACTTCCCGTTGACCCACACCATGAGATGACAGTGGCCTAACCCGGGATAGAACTGAATCATCTCAGACCCGAGCTGTTCATTGATCGCCTCGATCAATTCGCGGGCCTCTTCTGTCGAAATCAGGCCGGCGGTCGCATCATCCATCACCACGTGCGGTCCAAGCTTCTTGATCTCGTTCAATCCGCCCTTACCCCCGGACTGGGCGTCTGCCCGCAACGTGACCATCGTACAGCGATAGACCACATCATGCTCGCCGATAGCGACCCCCAGACTGGCCGCTTCGAGCGGACCAGGCCCCTGGTAGTATTTCTTGGGATCGTATCCAAGAATGGCAGTTCCCATCAGACCGCTCCCCTGTCGCACGTTCTCAGGTGCCGCGGCCAGGAGCCCAAGCTCCCCACCTTGCGCAAGGCGATCCAGGTGAGGGGTCGAGGCCGCTTGAAGAGGAGTCCGTCCGCCCACTTCATGCCGGGGATGGTCTGCCATCCCATCGGCATGGAGAATTATATATTTCATCGAAGCCCTGCGCTCATTGTGTCTACACCCTTAACAAACGAGCGACATCCTCCCGCGTCGCTCTAACGGTTTTCGGTTGGGCCGATACGCTGATGGCTGTGTCGGCATCTTTCAATCCATGGCCAGTCAAGGTACAGACGACTGTCTCACCTTCACGCAATCCGCCTTGCTTACTCAACTTCATCACGCCGGCAACCGATGCGGCAGACGCCGGTTCGCAAAAGACCCCCTCCGTCGCCGCCACCGCCCTATACGCCTGGAGAATCTCTTCATCCGTCACCGAATCGATCGCTCCCGTGGATTCTTTCACGGCATGCAAGGCCGCTTCCCAGCTGGCCGGATTGCCGATCCGTATCGCCGAGGCCACCGTCTGTGGATTTTCCACGATGTGGCCAAGCACGATGGGCGCCGCACCGGCTGCCTGAAACCCGACCATGCGAGGCAACCTCGTGGATTGATTGGCCGCACGGTATTCCTGGTACCCCTTCCAATAAGCAGTAATGTTACCGGCATTCCCGACCGGCAGCACATGAACAGTCGGGGCATCGCCGAGCTGATCGCAAACTTCCATCGCAGCGGTTTTCTGCCCCTCGATTCGATAGGGGTTGATCGAGTTGACCAGTTCGATGTGGTAGGTCGCCGACAATTCTTTGACGATGGTCAAGGCCTGGTCGAAGTTTCCTTCGATCTGGATAACCGTGGCTTGATGCATCATGGCCTGGGACAGCTTACCCATCGCGATCTTCCCGGCAGGAATCAACACATAGACTACCAATCCAGCCCGCGCACCATAGGCCGCAGCGGAGGCAGATGTATTTCCCGTGGAAGCACAAATCACCGCCTTGGCACCGGATTCAACGGCCTTTGAGATGGCCATCGTCATGCCGCGATCCTTGAACGATCCTGTCGGATTTATGCCTTCGAATTTGAGATAGAGATCGATCCCGGGAGCGATCTGCTTAGCCAGTCGCGTCGCCCTGATGAGCGGAGTGTTGCCTTCACCGAGCGTCACCACGGGGGTACGTTCGGTCACTGGCAGAAACTTCCGATATTCTTCGATCACACCACGCCAGCGATTCATCGCATTATTCGTCCTTACCCTCGACCCGGATCAAGGTGGTGGGCTCGGAGATGAAGGCCATGCGATTGATCGCTCGCAATGCCGTTTGGACATCGCGCTCCGTGGCGGTATGGGTCTTGATCACGACCGGAACCGTTTGCCCTTCGCGTCGGCCCTGTTGGAGGACGGACGAGATACTAATACCGCACCGGCCCAGCTCCCCTGCGATTTGCGACAAGACACCGGGGCGGTCCAACACCATAAAGCGGAGGTAATAGAGCGAGCTGATTTCTTCCATCGGCCGCATCCGAAGCGGACGCCGCTGGTCCTGCTGAAACGAGGCGGGCGGCACTCGCCCAACCGCTCCTTTCAACAGATTGCGCGCGATGGCGATGAGATCGCCAACCACCGCACTGCCGGTCGGCATGGACCCCGCGCCCCGTCCATAGAGCACCACGTCGCCCACGGCATCGCCGACAAGTTGAATCGCGTTGTAGACTCCTTCGACTTGGGCGATCGGCGACGAGGAAGGCAGCATCGTAGGATGCACTCGGGCTTCAACTTCGTTACCAAGTTGCTTGGCAATGCCCAGCAACTTGATCGTACAACCGAACTCTTTGGCGTATGCGATGTCGAGCGGCGTAATATGGGTGATCCCCTCAGTGTACACATCTTTTACATTGACCGGTGTTCCATAGGCCAGCGCCACCAGGATCGCCAGCTTGTGGGCCGAATCGATACCGGCCACATCGAATGTCGGATCCGCTTCGGCATAACCAGCCTGCTTCGCTTCGTCGAGTACCGTCTCAAAACTCTGGCCCTCATGGGTCATGCGCGAGAGTATGTAATTGGCCGTCCCGTTGATGATCCCATAAATGGATTGGATAGTATTAGCCGCCAGCCCTTCTCTCAATGCCTGGATGACGGGAATCCCCCCTCCCACGCTCGCTTCGAAACCTAGGTCGACGCCCCTGCGGGAAGCCGCGGCAAATATTTCTTCTCCGTGTAACGCAAGCAAAGCCTTGTTGGCAGTGACGACATGTTTGCCTGCCGCAATGGCCTCCAGAATTATGCGTTTGGCAACATCGTAGCCCCCGATCAACTCAACGACGATGTCGATCGACGGATCGGTGAGAATCTCCTTCGCATCGGTCGTGAGGCAGCCAGGCGGCAGGGTTAGACCTCGGTCACGTGTCACATCAAGGTCCGCAACCCGCACGATCTCGATCGGCACACCAACCCGGCGGCTGATCAAGGCGGCATTCTCCAAGAGAATCTTCGTGACACCCGTCCCGACCGTTCCGAACCCAATGATGCCGACGCCCACGCGCGAGATCATTCTTCCGACCCCTCAAGCTTCAAGGCCTTGCGAATGCCTCGCACGGCTTGTCTCGTGCGATGTTCATTTTCGACAAGGCCGAACCGCACATATTCATCCCCGCCTTCACCGAACCCGATCCCGGGAGACACGGCCACTTTCGCCTCACGGAGCAGGAGCTTCGAAAACTCCAACGAACCCAGAGACCGATAGGGTAGGGGAATCCTGGCCCAGACGAACATGGTAGCCACGGGCTTATTCACCTGCCACCCAATGCGATTCAGTCCGCTCACCAACACATCTCGACGCTTCTGGTAGCGCAGGACTGTCTCTTTGACACAGTCCTGTGGCCCATTGAGGGCAATGACGCTGGCAATCTGCAAAGGCTGGAAAATTCCGTAATCCAGGTAGCTCTTGATCTTGGCCAAGGCCCCGACAACCTCGCGATTGCCGCAACAGAAGCCCACGCGCCAACCGGGCATGTTGTAGGCTTTGGAGAGGGTATAGAACTCGACGCCGACATCCTTGGCCCCGGGAGCCTGCAGGAAGCTCGGCGCCCTATATCCGTCGAACACCAAGTCGGCATAGGCCAGGTCATGAATGACAATCACGTTATGTTCTTTAGCAAAGACGACGATTTTTTTAAAAAACTCGAGATCCACCACGGCGGTGGTGGGATTATGCGGAAAATTGATGACCAAGATCTTCGGCCGCGGGAAAGTCTGGCGATAGACCCGCTGTAAATCGTCGAAGAAGTCACTGTCCGGACGCAGCTCGATCCCTCTGACTTCCCCCCCTGCAATGATGAAACTATACATATGAATGGGATAGGTCGGCGTCGGCGTCAGCACGACGTCACCGGGTCCGATCAAGGCCAGCGCCAAATGTGCCAACCCTTCCTTGGAGCCGATCGTGACGATGGTCTCGGTCTCAGGATCCAGGTCGACATCGTAATTCCGCTTGTACCAACCCGCGATCGCATGTCGCAGTTTCGTAATCCCGCGCGAGGCCGAGTAGCGATGATTTTTCCCCTTCCGCGCCGCCTCGATCATCTTCTCGACGATATGGCTCGGCGTCGGTTGGTCAGGATTCCCCATTCCGAAATCGATAATATCTTCGCCCTGTTGACGAGCCTCAAGCTTGAGGCTCTGCACCTGGGCAAACACATAAGGCGGTAGCCGCTTAATCCGATAAAATCCGTCGCCTAATCCCATCAATCCCCTGTCAGTGATCCTCACACACACGGAAGCATCGAGAGACAGGCCTCCTCCGCATCAGGGGGCCTATTCTAATGGCGGGGGGCGTATCGAGTCAAATTATGGTGTGATTCTGTGGGGTTCGGTATTCCAACCCTTCAAACTGAATGGGGCCACACGCCACCAACTCCCTTCTCCCAGTCCTTGCCCCACCCTGTTGATTTCTGTTACAACTGCAACGCCTTTCACTCTCATCACGCGACTCAGCTTCTCCTTGTTCCACATAGCCAGAACGGAGGATCCGTGCCACGACTTGGGGTGAATATCGACCATGTGGCCACATTGCGGCAGGCCCGTGGTGGAACCGACCCTGACCCTCTTGCCGCCGCCGTGCTGGCAGAATTGGCCGGTGCCGACGGCATTGTCGTCCACCTCAGAGAAGATCGGCGACATATTCAAGACCGCGATCTTCGCCTCTTGCGGGAACTCATCCGCACTAAGCTCGATCTGGAGATGGCCGCCGATGAGACGATGGCCAAAATTGCCCTGACCATAAAACCAGACATGGTCACGCTCGTCCCGGAACAGCGTCAGGAACTCACGACCGAAGGCGGCCTCGACGTGGCCAGCCACAGAGATCGTATCCAGCAGATCATCGTCCTGCTCCACGATAGCGGCATTCCCGTCAGTCTGTTCATCGAACCGGATTTGGCCCAGGTCAAAGCCGCACACAGAGTCTCAGCGGATTTCATCGAGCTCCATACCGGCCGCTATGCGAATGCCAGACGCTCGAAAGAAACCGATGCGGAAGTGGAGGCGATTACACAGGCCGCGAAGCTCTCCTACAAGCTCGGAATGGGCGTCAATGCTGGGCACGGCTTGGACTATCGCAACGTGATGCGGTTGCGGAACATTTCGGAAATCGTCGAATACAACATCGGCCACAGCATCATTGCCCGAGCGGTTCTGGTGGGCCTCGACCAGGCCGTAAGGGAGATGAAGGCGTTGCTGAGTTGAACTGCGCGCCGGTGCGGCACCCCGTGCTCTCTGGACAATGCGATTTGCCCCGCTCATGACATTGCGACGAAAGAAACAGATCGCTCATCCTCCCCCCGCGCACCCAGCCCCACGAGCGCAGTCGATCCCCTATGGTAGACCACCGATGAAGATCGTAACCGGAACCGAGATGCAGACACTTGATCGCCGCACGATCACCGAGGCGCATGTCCCTAGTGCTGTCTTGATGGAGCGGGCCGGCGAGGGAATTGTCAAGCATCTGGAGAAGCACTGTGGGCCAGCGCGAGGTAAGACCATCACCATCCTCTGCGGAAAGGGTAATAACGGAGGGGACGGATTGGTTGCAGCACGCCTGCTATACCGCCGACGTGCTCGGGTTCACGTGGTGCTTCTCACGGCGGTCACCGATCTGAGTCGCGATGCCGCGGCCATGTATCGTCGGTTCGTCCACATCACGGGGCGCTCAGCGGTCAGTCGATTCCGGTCTTATGACCAGACACGGGGCCTCGTCGCCTCCAGCGACATCCTCGTCGATGCCCTCCTTGGTACTGGATTATCCTCTGAAGTATCCGGAATCTATCGGGAGGCCATTGAGCTCATCAACGGTGCCGGGAAGCCGGTCGTCGCGGTGGATATCCCGTCCGGTATCCATGCCGATACCGGCGCCCTCCTGGGCCGAGCAATCCGCGCTACGTTGACCATCACGTTCGGTCTCCCGAAACTTGGCCTCTATGTCGGTGCGGGAATTGACCATGCGGGCACGATCCGCATCGTGGATATTGGCATTCCGCCTGCCTATGTAGACGCCATCGAGAGCCGGACCCTACTGCTGACCAGCGACAGTGCTTTTCAGTCTCTACCGGAACGCGTACCCTCCGCGCATAAGGGAACCTTTGGCCATGCGGGGATTATTGCAGGGTCAGTGGGAAAAACCGGAGCGGCGGCGTTGGCTGCCCATGCTGCGCTCCGTGTCGGAACAGGTCTGGTAACCGTGGCAACCCCCAGCAGCGTCAACGACGTACTGGAAGCGAAGTTGCTGGAAGTGATGACGATGCCCCTCCCCGAAACAAAGGCACGCACGCTGGCCCGTTCTGGACTCGATCGCATCTTGGCCTTCATTCAGGCACGCACGGCGATCGCCATCGGTCCTGGACTCTCGACCCATCCTGAGACCGTTGAACTCGTTCAGTCATTGATGAAACATCTGGATCGTCCCTCGGTCCTCGATGCCGATGCGCTGAACGCCTTGACCGGCCGCGTGTCGTTGCTGACCGAATGTAAGACTCCACCCATTCTCA
Organism: Nitrospiraceae bacterium; assembly: GCA_016650275.1. Taxonomy (GTDB): domain Bacteria; phylum Nitrospirota; class Nitrospiria; order Nitrospirales; family Nitrospiraceae; genus Palsa-1315. The sequence continues at coordinate 36,016 of JAENWB010000224.1, forward strand.
CCCCGCACCCTGGTGAGATGGCTCGACTCGAGGTTGATGCCACAACGCAGAGCGTGAACGCAGACCGAATCGGCACGGCCAGACGGTTTGCCCGTGAACGAGGCGTGTTCGTGGTCCTCAAAGGTGCGAGAACTGTGATCGCCCGTCCGGACGGGCTTGTGGCCATTTGCCCGACCGGCAATCCGGGCATGGCCACGGCCGGAACCGGTGACGTCTTGACCGGCATGATTGTCGGCTTACTGGCACAAGGGGTTCCTGCATGGGATGCCGCCTGTGCCGCGACCTATTTTCATGGAGCAGCCGGCGACTTGGCCACCCAATACCTCGGGCAGGCCGGTATGCTCGCCCGTGACCTGATCGCTCAGATTCCTTATGCGCTCCAGCGAACTAAAACGACCTAACGTCACCCAGCCAGCCAAGGCGAAACAGGCTGCAGTTCGCCGTAGCGCCACGTCAAGCCTGCCGTGGAAACTGGTGTCCACATCGCACCAGCACACCGATCGGCTCGGCCAAGCGATTGGCCGCGTGCTTCGCGGGGGAGAAACGATCGCGCTCTACGGACCGCTCGGAGCCGGCAAGACGGCGCTGGTTCGCGGAATCGCGCAGGGTCTGGGCGCATCGCCGACGGCAGTGACCAGCCCGACATTCGTCGTGATTCACGAATATGACCAAGGGCGCCTGCCGCTTGCCCATGTTGATCTGTACCGTATTCGCTCGCCCCGTGAGCTTGAATCGACAGGACTGATCGAGCATTTCTCCGGCCAGACTGTGACGGCAATAGAATGGGCCGACAAGGGCCTGGCCGCGCTACCGGACGACCGGATCGAGATTGTGCTGGACCATCGTGCCGCGCGGAGCCGGACGATTCAGTTGAGCGCGACGGGGCCGAAGTCTGACGAGGTCCTCGCCCTTGCGCGCAGGCAATACAGCAAGACCAGCAGGAAGCATCGAGCGTCACCCCGCGGGGCCTTGAACAGGCAGGGAACAACGAGGTCATGATTAGACTGATTCTGGTCGGAGTGCTTCTGCTCCTCTCCCTGGCGTTTTTCCTTCAGAACCAGGAACAGGAAGTCACGCTCCGGTACTTCTTTGGTCTCTTTGAAGCCTCGACGCCGATCTATCAGCCCATCCTGGCGGGGTTCGCAGTGGGGCTGCTAGTATCCGGCATTCTTCTCTTTCCTCCATGGGTGCGGAGCCGTATCGAACTTCGCCGAAAAACCAAAGCACTGCAGGAAGCTGAGGTGGACTTAGAACGATTGCGCCACTCGTCAGAAAAAGTCACCGGACGTATATCCCCCGCCCCGACCGGCGAAGCACATCGAGACCGACGCGATGAGTGACGCAGACCCCTCGCCGCTGATGCGGCAATACCGCGAAGTCAAGCGCGGCTATCCCGACGCCATTCTCTTATTCCGCGTCGGCGACTTCTACGAAATGTTTTACGAGGATGCTCGGATCGCCTCCAAGCTACTCTCCATTGCCCTCACCTCTCGCGACAAATTCAGCACCAACCCGGTTCCGCTCTGCGGAGTGCCCTACCATGCCGTGCAAGGTTATATCGCAAAGCTTCTCAAGGCCGGGCGGACCGTCGCACTCTGTGAACAGGTGGAAGACCCGAAACTCGCGAAGGGTCTCGTGCGCCGCGAAGTCGTTCGTTTGTATACGCCTGGCACGCTGGTCGATACTGAATTCCTCTCTCCCGGAGAATCGCATTTCCTGGCGGCTGTCGCCTTCTCCGACGCCACGGCCCCATCAGCCAAAGGGCAATCCGTCATCGGGCTGGCCTGTCTGGACGTCTCCACCGGAGAGTTTTGGATAACAGAGTTCCAAGGGGCACAGGCAGAGATCCAGCTCATGGATGAACTGGCTCGGCTGGAACCGAGAGAACTGCTCCATCCCGAGTCCGATGCAAATGCCAGAGCGTGCTTGACTCGCCTGCGTGGGCCATACCTCTGTACACAACCCTCGGCCTCCTTCAACCCCCAAGATGCCGCACAACTACTCCAGACACAGTTTGCGGTGCATTCGCTCGACGGATTCGGCTGTCGCGGCCTGACCGCCGGAATTGGAGCCGCCGGAGCGGTCCTGCGATATTTTCGCGAAACCCAGCCAACTGCCTCCCTCGCACACCTCCGCCGTCTACAGACGCGCTGGAACGGCGACGCCATGCATCTGGATAGCGCCACGATTCGCAATCTCGAACTTGTGCGACCATTGGGAGCCGGTGAGCACCGAACGGGGCGGGATCAGCCGACCGTCTTGTCGGTGTTGGACCGCACCGCAACGGCTATGGGCAGTCGCTTGTTACGCGATTGGCTCGTCAGACCGCTCCTCGATCGTGACGCCATTCACGCTCGTCTCGAAGCGGTCGGCGAGTTGAAAGACCGGATTCAACAACGCATGTCACTACGGACTACGCTCCGTGATGTGCAAGATATCGCCCGTTTGAGCAGCCGCGTGACGCTCGGCGTCGCAGGACCTCGCGAACTACTCGCGTTGAAACAGTCCGTGAGCGCCCTGCCAGAATTACGGTCCCACCTCCAGCCGTTCCGCGCCTCGTTGCTGGCCGGTGTTCTCGAGTCGTGGGACGACTGCCGAGATGTGCATGACGCGATTGAGCAGGCCGTCAAACCGGATGCGCCGATGTCACTGCGTGAGGGCGGGATGATTCGGGAAGGGTACCATGCCGGGGTCGATGAACTGCGCAAGGCGAGCACGGAGGGCAAGGGCTGGATCGCCTCGTTGGAAGCCGCAGAGCGGGAGCGAACAGGGATCGACTCTTTGAAGGTTCGCTACAACCAGGTGTTCGGCTACTACATCGAAATTACCAAGACACATCTGTCTCGTATCCCGCCTGATTACATTCGCAAGCAGACGCTGGTCAATGCCGAACGATTCATGACGCCGGAGCTCAAAGAGCTAGAAGAACGTGTCACCGGCGCTGAAATTAAACTACTGGCGCTCGAGCAGGAACTGTTCGAACAATTGCGCGTGCGCTTGGCGAACGAGGTGCCTCGTCTTCACGCGATGGCCCAGACCGTCGCGTTGCTCGATGTCCTCGCCGGGCTGGCCGAGACCGCCGCATTACACCGCTATGTCAAACCCCTCGTCGATGAGAGCAGCACGATCCTCATTCGGGAAGGCCGCCACCCTGTCGTTGAGCAACTCAGCAGTGATCTGA
>JAENWB010000225.1:0-4027 GCA_016650275.1 Nitrospiraceae bacterium
CTTAATGTTGCGGCGACCGTAGCCATTGCCACATTTTATTTCTCGCGACTTCCCAAAGGGAAATGATTCAGAGACCCTTCGCTTGTGCGAAGGGTCTCCTGATCAGTCGGTGATCAGTCTGATTATGGGAAGTGAGTAGTGATGCCGAGGGACAGAAAAAAAGCTCCCCGCAGCAAGCTGCGGGGTATCACAGAACTAAAACAGTCGGAGCTGCCGGAGATCTTCCCGAGGCTGCCCTTGTCGCTGCACATACCGTTCGACGGTCTGCCAGTTTGCCCGCTCCCCTACCGTGGCCACATAGTACCCATCGGTCCAAAACTCGCCACCCCACAGTACCCGCTTCACCGCGGGGGTTCGGCGAAAGATCTCCCGCGCCGTGATGCGCTTGAACATCTGCACAATCCGTCCTGGAGCCACTTTCGGATGCACACTGCAGAGCAGATGAAAGAGGTGGCTCAAGCTGGTTGGACAGAATGTTCCATTTTTTAAGTGGCGCCTCGCAGTGGTCTGACTACGCGGCAGGGAGCCGTGCCGTCAGGTTGTCGCAGTACACCTGTTCTGGCGTCTTGCCGTCAAGCGCTCTATGCGGTCTGTGCTGGTTGTAGAACGTCAGGTACTGCCCCACTCCCTGACGGGCGGCGCTGATGCTGTCATAGGCCCGCAAATACACCTCCTCGTACTTCTCGCTCCGCCACAGCCGTTCCACGAACACGTTATCCCGCCAGCAGCCGGTGCCGTCCATACTGATCTGGATGCCATGGTCTTTCAGGAGTCCCGTGAACTCCTGGCTGGTGAATTGGCAGCCTTGGTCCGTGTTGAAGATGGTCGGCGTGCCGTAGCTGGCCAGGGCCTCCTGGACCGCCTCGATGCAGAAGTCCGTTGTCAGCGTGTTGGACAGCCGCCACGCCAACACACGGCGACTGGCCCAGTCCAGGACCGCGAAGAGATACACAAAGCCACGCGTCATCGGAACATACGTGATATCAGCCGCCCAGACCTGGTTGGATCGGGTGATCGCCAGATGGCGAAGCAGATAGGGGTACACCCGATGTGCCGGATGTCGCTGGCTGGTGTGGGGTTTGCGGTAGAGCGCTTCGAGGCCCATGGGGGCCATCATGGTACGCACCCGCTTGCGCCCGATCTTGTGTCCTTCTCTCCGCAAGAGGTCGCGCAACATTCGGGCTCCGGCAAATGGAGAACCCAGATGGAGCTCGTCGATCCGGCGCGTCAGCGCGAGACCCGCTGACGATACCGACGTCGGTTGGTAGTACGCGGTCGAACGCGACAGCGCCAGGAGTTGGCATTGCCGAACCATCGGCAGTGGGTGGGTTCGGTCGATCATCGCTTTGCGCTCAGCAATCCCGCTTTGATGAGCGCCCCTTCTAAAAAATCATTCTCCAGCGCCAGCTGCCCGATCTTGGCGTGGAGCACCGTGAGATCGGGCGCGTCCACTGGGGCCTTTGTCGTGCCGCCAAACACGTCAACGGCCCGTGTTAGCAACTGCTGCTTCCATTCCGTGATCTGGGTGGGATGCACGCCAAATTGTGTGGCCAACTCCGCCAGCGTCTTCTCGCCTTTGACCGCGGCGAAAGCCACCTGTGTCTTGAAGGCCGCCCCATGATTGCGTCTCGTTCGCTTCATCGCCTCGCTCCTTGGTTTGCCCCTTGGGGCGTCGGGTAAGCAAGGCTACCACTTAACACTGTCCGAATTTCCGGGACCCCCTCTCTTGCACCTGGCTGAGCTGTTCCTGAGTCGCGGGATCCCGACGCATATTCGGTCGGATAATGGCCGGCGGTCATCGCGACCAAGCTCAGACACTGGCTGACCGCGCTTCAGGTGGCGTCGCTCTATATCGAACCGGGGTCCCCCTGGGAGAATGGCTACTGCGAATCGTTTAACGGGAAGATGCGCGACCAACTGCTCAACGGAGAGCTGTTCTACACGCTGAGAGAAGCCCAAATCATCATCGAACAATGGCGGATTCACTACAACACGGTTCGTCCGCACAGCAGTCTCGGGGGCCAGCCACCTGCTCCCGAAACCATCCAGCTTGCGAGCTGAGGACGAACATGGTAGGTGGTACAAACACTCCCGGCTGGTCAGATAAGCTCCTGGATAAGATACCGATGGACGTATCTAGCGGAACGTATATTCTGAATTGAGGCATGCAAGGGGCTCGCCCGCTTTCACACGTGCAGGCAACGGGTCGTCCGGCGGCGGCGAGTGTGGGTGTCACAGAGGAGGTGCCTAATGCACTACGTAAGAGTGATTCTGTGCGCGGGAGGGTGTGTCCTGGTGCTGGCGCTCGTCGGCTGCACCGAGTGGGTGATTCCGCCCTGTGCGGGGATGCCGCCCAAGACGCCCTGTGTCGGGGTGTGTACCATACCTCTTGAGCCAGTCGGGCAGGCCTTTACCCAAGCGACGGTGCCTCTCGCCGTCGTGATTCAAGATAAGCAGGGGACGTTTCACTGCCAACAGATCGAGCCTTAGACCTGACGATTGTTGGTGTGAGTCGCGAGAGGCGACACGGAGCAGAGTTCTTTGCATGGACGCAGGTAACCACACGAAAGGACCACACCATGAGCGACGATCTCACGCCCGCCGATACGCGCACCGACGAGCAGAAATTGGTTGCGGCACAATTTCCTGCGGCCAAGGAAAGCGATTTCATCATTCAGTATTATCCCCCTGGACAAGCGCCGCCCGTGCTGCCGAAGGAGAAGCAATCCCTCGATGCCAACGCCAGAAAATGGATGGCGGCCATGGGATTGAGCCGTGAACAGGGGACCAACATGGCGACCTTCATCGCGGAAGCGATCCAGCAAACGCACCCGCTGTCCGCCAACGAACGCGTCGCCTACAAAGAACGCGAGAATGTGAGGTTGGATCGCGTCCTCGGGCCGGGCTGGGACGACCAGCTAAAACCTGCGAATCGCATGATTCGCGAAGTTAACGCCCTGCATCCCGGCTTTACGGATTTTGTCCGTGCGCACGGCGACAATGCGCCGCTGATCATGGAGCTGATCAAGGCCGCCACCATCTATCACGCACGCAAGAGGCGCTAATCGGGGGGGAGTGGCGGGAGGTGGCATATAGCCGGTCACGGGCACAAAGACGGGCACAATGAAATGCGCTGGTGGTGAGGGAGGCCTGGAGTCAATCAAAGTTCCCTTTTCCTCCAGAACCTACGAATGCAACCGCCAACACCGCAGGGACAAACTGGAGCCACACGACGCCAACACACTTGGGTTCAGCGTGACATGCTCCAGTATGCTCGGGTAACAATCCAGCGGTCTGTCATCTTCGTACCAAATGCGCTGAGGTTTTATTGGGTCGAGCGGATCAACAGCGCGTGATTCTGATCGTTCACCTTCGCCTCAATACGATCACCTTTCTTCAATTGACCCATCATCTGAGTCGTTTTATCTGTAGTCAAACGTACTTCCATGCCGTCCTGCCCCTTTACGACATACTCCCCGTATTCGACGCGCAACAATACGCCCTTGATCGTCTTGGCGCGTTCTAGGCGGCTAGCTCCAGGCTCATCGGCCTGACCGGCGTGCGCCGCCGTGGACAACCCCAGGCACAGCACGAACCCACACGACAGGAGCCCGACGACTTTTGGAATTGATACCATAGGAAGCCTCCTCGGTTAGATATACACGTATAGATGTAACGCTACGCTCTCTGAAGTCTTGTTGCAAAGCAATTGTGACCAGAGGTCGGAAATTTCCTGGTTTGTGTTGGCGACGAATCTCCTAGGCTAGGGACGAGATGAAGAGGTGAGGCTGAATCTAGTATGTGGCGTGCCTTTTCGTGCAGTTGGCCTTCAATACCACCAAATCTCCACGCCTCGTCTTGCGGTTTCCTCAGCGCCCTCCTACAATACGCCACCCTGCAAGGCTATCATGCCCTTCTCAGTTCGTCCCTACCTCCGCTGCCCTGTGTATTGACCTTCCCCCAATTCCGTGGACACCTGGTTAAGCCACAGCCGTCCTCGCTTCGAACTCGGCCGGGGAATAGTAGC
>JAENWB010000226.1:0-2419 GCA_016650275.1 Nitrospiraceae bacterium
CGGATCGCGCCGTGGGCCGATCAGTTCTCCCATACGGGCATCACCGCGGATGGTCCTGTCAGTAGATACGTCCGGTGTTGGTATCTCGGCGAGTTGGTCGGTCCGTTCCAGAATAACTTAAGGCAGTTTTGATGAATAGTGATCCATGTAGTCGATTTCACCTGCATTACTCATCAATGAATAATTTTCCAACCTGAGCTGTTTTGACCAGATTCCTTTTCTGTAAGAGGCGTAGCATGACACATAAATCTACTATGCCATGCGGATGTCTCACAGCATGGTCAATGCCGATATCACGAAGATGCGAATCGCCACACACCACAGAGTCGCCATGAAACCACGTCTCGTGTCGTGGATCGTTGTTATTGGAATGGCGGCCGCAACGATTGGATGCTTCTCGATGAAGCCCCCCGGGACGATGACGGTCGATCAATCAGACCCTTATCGGCTGAAAAGGCTACCGGCGATTATAGCCTCCGGGGATGGCGCCACACTTGTGGAGCCTTCCGACTACTCCCCGACTGAATCGATGAAAAACACGACCACCGATGTCACGAGCTTCGCGTGATACGCCCGACGATCAAATGGCACGTCTTTTACTAAAGTTCGAGCGACTATAATGGCCAATCACTTTTTCTCATCTAATCATTTAAGCATTTCTGATCGGATTCGGCTCTCTCCAGAGGCGTACCCGCGGGCCCCTCATCATCGAGCTGTTCGCCGAATCTATTCTCAAAGAGGTTATGCTGAAGTCCATTGAATTTTGAATGAGTGGCTCCCTCCGTGGAATACTCCACGGGAACGAATACGAAAGGAGCCACCGATGAGACCAGACACGAGGCAACGGAAGCATGCCATGGCAGGATTGAGGGCGATCTCGGGCCAGGACAGGATGTTGGGGACCTTGGTCCGTGTGATCAGCTCGGGCAAGCAGGCGCTGGACGCGGTGATGCTGGAGATGGGGCGCATGGTGGCCGAGAGCATCCTGCTGATCGAGCGGGAGGAGGTCGCGGGCCCCGACTACTATCCGACTGACCCCGATCTCCAGAAGTGGGCGTACGAGGAGGGCTCGCTCTTTATCGGCGACCAGAAGGTCAAGATGAAGCGTCCCCGGCTGCGGCATGTGGAGCAGGGGGAGGTGACACTCCAGTCCTATGCCCGGCTGCGTGCCCCAGGACAATTCTCCGAGGAACTACTGGAGAAGATCCTCCGCGGGGTGTCGGCCCAGAAATACGCCGACACCGTGATCAATGCGGCCGAGGCGTTCGGGGTGTCACCCACCGCGGTCTCGCGCAAGCTCGTGGGCCTGACGGCCACGAAGCTGAAGGCGTTCCAAAAACGTTCCTTGGCAGAGTGCACGCCGTTCGCGCTGTTCCTCGACACGATCCACCGGGGCGGCGAGGCCTTCCTCGTCGCGCTGGGTGTGGACCTGAGCGGCGAGAAGATGGCCCTGGGGTTCTGGCAGGGCTCCTCGGAGAATCACGAGATCTGCGAGGCGCTGTTCAGGGACCTGGAGCGTCGCGGCCTGACGCTCTCCCGGCGGATCCTCTTCGTGACGGATGGCGGCAGCGGGTTGATCAAGGCGCTGCGGGCGCGCGTCGGCAAGAAGCTCGTGCATCAACGCTGTGCAATCCACAAGAGTCGGAACGTGCAACGGCACCTGGCGAAGCCGTACCGAAAAGAAGCCCATCGCCAGCTCACCGTCGCATTGGAGCAGACGAGCTACGCCGATGCCAAGCACCTACTGCTGGAATTGGAAGCGTGGCTGCGGACCAAGAACGAGTCGGCAGCGGAGTCCCTCCTGGAGGCGTTCGAGGAGCTGTTGACGGTGCATCGACTGAAGGTGCCGGCGCTACTGCGCAAGACGCTGATGTCGACCAATCCGATCGAGAGCATGTTCTCGCTGGTCCGACAAAGCGAACGAAATATCAAGCGTTCACGAGGGAGCGCGATGCTCCAACGTTGGCTGGGTACGGTGTTGCTCTATTGCGAGCAGCAGTTTAAGCGCGTGAACGGGTTTGCAGGAATTGCGGAGGTCATGGCGACGATCGAGGCCGAGCACGCGGAGCCGCAACTGGTTCAGGCGAAGAAGGCAGCGTGAGACAACCATGGGAGCCGCTCAGGAAATTTCAACGGACTTCTTGACAACTTCAGTTTCGACGGCGTCCATCTCCCTTGCCCTGAAAACAAGCTCGATTTCAAGCCGAACTCGCTCAGCGTCAGCCTTATGTGCAATCTCTTCAGCCATAATATTTCGCTCCTCATCTTGGAGGCGATCGTTGGGTCCCCATGGTCGAATGTTTCTCAATGTCGCAAATACATCGCGCCATGGAGCAGAGCCCTTTCCCAATGGCTCTCTCTGTGTCCAGCGATGCCATAGCGACGCGATGTTGCTCAAAGCCCGAGCATCGGGAACTAA
>JAENWB010000227.1:0-4336 GCA_016650275.1 Nitrospiraceae bacterium
GGCACCCTTGGTCGGTGTTGAAGATGGTCGGGCTGCCATACCGAGGGAGAGCGTCCTGTACCGCGTCCAGGCAGCAATCGGTCGTCAACGTATTTGAAAGGCGCCACGCCCACACCCGGCGACTGGCCCAGTCCAGGACGGCACACCAGTGCACGAAGAAGGGCTATCCAGTTAGCTCCACACCGAAAATGACTGGATGCACGAAAGTCCTATCGCTGGTCGAGACGATCCGAAGACCTGGGTCGAATTTGAAGAGGGGTGTTCCAGTGACGAAACATGTGCGGTGTACCTGGAAACGCGAAGATGGCCGGCCGGATGTTGCTGTCCCGCGTGCGCCGTGATGGCTATACCGGGCCGGGCAACGAGAGGCCGTCTGATTTGCCGGGCCTGTCACCCTCCGTCCAGTGTCACGGCTGGGACCATCTTCGACAGGACCCGAACGTCCCTGAGAGGATGGTTCGCCGCGGCGTGGTACATCACCAGCCAGAAGCAAGGCGTCAGTGCCTTGGGACTTCAACGAGTGCGTGGGGTAAATAGTTACCAGACCGCTTGGGCCATGCGGCACCGATTTCGGCGTGCCATGGTTCGCCCGGACCGGGACCGGCTGGGCGGAAGGGTGGAGGGGGACGAAGCGTACCTGGCGTTGAGAGGTGGCGCCCCGGTCAAGCGCAAGGGCGCTAGCCCCAAACCCCACCCCAACTCCCATGTGGTTGCAATTGCCGTGGCCGTTGCAGTGCTCGAATCCCACGGCGTTGGGCGTATTCGGGAACGCCGTATTCAGGCGCCGACTCCCGACGCGCTTAGGCCATTGGTACGTGAACCCGTCGCGCCCGGCGCCAGCGTTCGTACCGAGGGAGCGGCGATAGACGGTCCACTCCCGAACGAAGGGTTCGCTCATGATGCGTTCGTCCTCCTGGGATCGACGCTCCCTGCACCCGCACCTCTGCCAGGCGGACATCGGGTCGCGTCGGTGCTCAAACGTTGGCGGCGGGGCGCGCACCACGGAGCGGGAGATCCACGACACGTCGACGACGACCTGGACGAAGTCACCTTCCGCTTCCACCGCCGCCCTTCGCGTTCGAGAGGAATGTTGTGCTACCGATTGAGGCAGCAGTCTGCCGCCACCACGCCAGGTACCTATGCCAATATTCGAGATAACGAACACTGCCCGCGGTGAGGAACTGAGTTCATTGGGCTTGTGGAGCTATATGGATAGCCCTATCTCGCCTCGAACGGCTCCGAAGAGGGGCGATCATCCAACCGCCGAATCGAGATTGTGCTATATCCCAAGGACCTCAAAGAAATCGCCGGCCAGATCGGGACCGCTACGGCTTCATCGAAGTAGCCATCCGTCCTTCGGAGGTGCTCATGCGCGATGAGCACCTCTTACGTCAATCAGGCCTTTCCCCCCTTTCCTATTTCGGTTATGATGCATCAGATGATCCGTCTTTGAGATCACTGCGTAGAAATTGCTCCCACTTCCAACTGAGGTACCGATGTCGAGAGTCGCGCTGATGGCCGTGCTCTTCATGATTCCCCTTTGTTTTTCTGCTTGTGACACCGTCTATATCGCCACGATGGATAAGATGGGGTACGCCAAGCGCGATATCCTGAGCAGCCGCGTCAAGTCAGCCCGTGACGCACAGGAAGAGGCCAAGAAAGACATTCAAAGCGCTTTGGAGCAATTCGGAACGGTCATGAGCTACCAAGGTGGAGACCTAGAAGCCACGTATAAGACACTCAACAGTGAACTGCAAAGCAGCGAAGACAGTGCCGAGACAGTGCGGAAACGCATCCGAGACGTCGAAAGCGTGGCCGATGCGCTCTTCTCAGAATGGGAGACCGAACTCGGCCAATATTCCAGTGCAAACTTGCGCCGGAAGAGCGAAGCGAAGCTCACTCAAACCAAAACCCGCTACAAAGATATGCTCGGCGCCATGAATCGGGCTGAGCAACGCATCGATCCGGTCCTGAAGCCACTCCGTGATCAAGTGCTCTATCTGAAACATAACCTCAATGCGCGTGCGCTGGTCGCCATGAAAGGAGAGCTAGTAAAGATCGACGCCCAGGTCGATAGACTGGTCCGAGACATGAACCGCTCCATTGCTGAAGCCGACAAGTTTATTCAGGCCATGGAGAAAGAGCCGGCCTGATCCGCCCGCTCGACACGACACGCCCTATCAGGAGGTCCTCATGCGCTGGGAAGGCCAACGAGAAAGCGGCAATGTCGAAGATCGTCGTGGGATGGGACCGGCCAGGATCGGAGGAGTGGGAAGGCTTGGCATCGGCGGTATCGTCCTGGTGCTCGCCGTCAGCTATTTCACCGGCATCAATCCCGTAACCCTTCTCAATATGCTCAACGGCGTGCGGGGCATGCCGGAATCGTCAGTTCCTTCCGAGCCGGCACCGATTGGGTCGCCCGATGACAAACTGGGAAAATTCGCCGCGGTCGTCCTCGCCGATACGGAAACCACCTGGAAACAACTCCTTGGGCCGCTGTATGAAGACCCTCGACTCGTCCTCTTTACAGGCGCCGTCCAGTCTGCGTGCGGAGCCACGTCGTCCGCAGTCGGTCCCTTCTACTGCCCTTCCGATCACAAAGTCTACCTTGACCTGTCCTTCTTCAACGAGATGTCGCACCGCCTGGGTGCACCCGGCGACTTCGCACAGGCCTATGTGATCGCCCATGAGGTGGGCCATCACGTGCAGAATCTCATGGGCATTGCCGAGAAGGTAACGCGCCTCCAGCGCCAGGCCTCTGAACGAGAAGGGAACGCCTTGTCGGTACAAATGGAACTGCAGGCTGATTGTTTCGCCGGCGTCTGGGGCCACCACGCCAAGCGTGAACGGAGCCTGATCGAGCCAGGAGATTTCGAAGAAGGATTACGCGCAGCGTCAGCCATCGGCGATGACCAGCTCCAAAAAATGTCTCGCGGCGCGGTTCGGCCTGAAAGCTGGACGCATGGTTCTTCGGAACAACGGATGACGTGGCTCCGCAAAGGATTGGAGACGGGTGATCCCAAGGCCTGTGATACCTTTGCGAGTAACCGTCTGTAGCAAGCCATGGACCAAGAACTGGACCAGCCTGAAAGCTCCTCCGCCCAGGGCATCTACGCCACCGTACTGGCCGAAGCGCCCTGGAATGCAAAATCCGTCATCGCCGCTGGGATTGCAATGGTCGGCGGCCTCGCCTCATGGGCAGCGAACTTCTCATCGCCTGCTGTGGCAGGCATCGGTGGTAGCTACCTGGTAGGATTTTTTATCGGCTGGGCATCCAGACGATTTCTGAGAATGGCCGCGCTATTCATCGGCGGACTGCTGGCCGGCATTGCCGTATTGGAAGAAACCAGCTGGATCAATCTCGACTGGATGTCCGTGGAAACACAAATCCACCACGCCATTTCAGCCGCACATCGGGAAGCTGAAGGACTCAAACACCTCCTCTCGGGCTATCTCCCGTCAACAGGAGCAGGTGCAGTCGGCATGTTTTTTGGATTTCGCAAAAAGTAGCAAAACGAAATCTGACAGAGGGACTGCTGACCGGAAATAAACCCCCACAAGCGTTCGCCTTTTCACATACACAATCACATCTATCCAGTCTGAATTTCGAAACCTGTCCGCGACCGCGCGTTGCGTGAGCACGGGGGATAACCAGGCCGCCCTCACCTCCTCGCCGTGAAATAGAAAAGGCTCGCCGATCTTTCGATTAGCGGACCTTTTGTAACCAGACAGAGGTCCAACACGAGCTTGCTCGTACCGGCGACTTTTTATCGTTGTATCGTAATCAATGTCAACGGATAAAACCATTTGATTTTCTTTCTGGTGCTGCCTGGGTATTGGATATAAAGAAAAAGCCGGTCAGGTTTTGCAACCTGACCGGCTTTTTATAACCCGGCAGCGTCCTACTTTCCCACTGCCTCACAGCAGCAGTATCATCGGCCTTGGAGGGCTTAACTTCCGTGTTCGGGATGGGAACGGGTGTGGCCCCTCCGGTAATGCCACCGGGAACTTCCTTCAAGTTCTGAGTTCGCAGTTTTTGGCTTTGAGCTACTCTGAGGATAACTCAGCACGCAAAATACTCAACTCAGCACTCGCGCGTTCTTACGCGCGTCAGACCATATCTATCAGGAGCAAAGATGATGATGTTAAACCGCACGACCGATTAGTACTGGTCAGCTACAGCCCTCACAGGCCTTCCACACCCAGCCTATCAAACTCGTAGTCTACAAGTGGTCTTTAGGGGGCTTGCGCCCCGGGAGAGCTTATCTTGAGGCACGCTTCTCGCTTAGATGCTTTCAGCGATTATCGCTACCGGACATAGCTACCCGGCACTGCC
>JAENWB010000228.1:0-4051 GCA_016650275.1 Nitrospiraceae bacterium
ACAGGTGTGGGGGATTGTCACCCTTGTTTTTATCCTCATTCAATTGCTTCCAGGAGACCCCGTGTACCTCCTCGCGGGTGGCCTGGCGAGTTCGGCGACGCGGCAGGCGATAGTGGATGATCTAGGTTTGGACCAGCCAATCTATGTTAGATATCTCAAATACTTGAATAATGTCGCACACGGTGACCTGGGTGATTCCTATTTCACAAGTAAGCCGGTTCTAGGTGAAGTTCTCCAGCGCTTTGCTGCAACTTTCGAACTGATAACATTTGCATTCGTACTGGCCCTACTTATTGCCATACCGTTGGGAGTGATGGCTGCTGTCTCAGATAGACGAATACTGCGAAGGATACCTTTTGTTTATGGGATGGTCGCCGGAGCTCTTCCAGAGTTCTGGTGGGGATTGATGCTGATTCTCATATTCTTCGTATTCTTGGGCGTGGCGCCTGCGCCGTTAGGACGTGTCGACGCATTCTCGGTTCCAGACGATAGTATCACCGGCATATATACGCTTGACGGTATCCTTACATGGGACCCCCAACTTTTCTTGTCTGCCTTGACTCACTTGGTGCTGCCCGGCGTGACCCTTGCATTCGTGTATGCTGCGCCTCTTCTAAAAATGACTCGGACCCAGATGCTTGATGCCATGGAGTCGGATTACGCGAGGTATGCGCTGGCATGCGGCCTGCCTCGATATCGACAGCATCGTGGTGCCATGCGTAACGCGTTGTTGCCGGTTATTACGTTGTCCGGACTAGTCTATGGCTATCTAATTAGTGCGGCCGTTCTCGTAGAGTCCGTCTTTTCATGGGGCGGTTTGGGCCAATTCGCGGTGGCTTCCGTGGTCAATTCCGATTACCTTGCAGTAGCCGGTACGGTGATGTTCGTGGCCATTTTCGCTCTAACAGTTTACGTTTTAATGGATATACTTCATGGTCTGATAGATCCTAGGAGCCGCGTCGCAACCGAGACCTGAGACCTCGGACGCACGGACAAGGTGGAGTGGTGATCGGTCTCCCAGATATGGGACTTGCGGCTATAGTCGCAGCTGTAAAGTCTCGCGATATCCTTCCTGGCGACATTGTTCGGCGCCTCACCGAGCGGATCCACGCCCGGGATGAGGAGTTGCATGCTTTCATCTCGCTTGACTTGGAAGGCGCGCTCCGGACATGTGCGGAACTGGAAATGCAACTGGATCGCGGGGGCGAAGGCGGTTTGCTTTTCGGTGCGCCTTTCGCCATTAAGGACAACATCGACGTCGCATTGCTAGAAAGCACGTCGGGTAGCAGGTGTGTAACTCCGCCCGTCGCTCCAGGGGACGCATCGGTTGTAAAGCTCCTCCGTAGGCAGGGCGCGATTATCCTGGGCAAGTCGAACTTGAACGAGTGGGCTATTGGTGCCACGGGCCAAAATCCTCATTACGGCACTACGAAGAATCCATGCGATGTGACCAGACTCTCCGGGGGATCAAGCGGCGGGTCTGCAGCGGCAGTAGCCGCTGGGTTTGCGCCGGGAGCCCTCGGAACAGATACGGGAGGATCAATCAGAGTTCCCGCTGCCTTATGTGGCGTATCGGGACTGCGGCCCACTACCGGGACAATCAGCTGCAAGGGAATCCATCCCTTTAGCAAAAGCCTAGACACCGTAGGGCCCATAGCGCGCACCGTCGCTGACGTGGCACTAATACAGCAAGTCTTGAGTTCTGGAAGAAGTGGTGCCGATCGCCTGCCCTCGCGGGAGGAGCTGCTGATAGACGCTCCGCTCGCCGATCTTCGAGTGGGGTATGTCTCAGAGATTGCTGAATCAACGGCAACAGCGGTCTCAGCAGCGACTCTAGAGGCATCTATGGCCATGCTTAGACTGGGAGCCACGGTCGAGGAGGCGAGCCTGCCCATGTTCAATGAAGCACATGAGACCGCAGGCCTACTCGCGCTGGCAGAGGCGTGGCTCGTCCACCGTGACGCCGTGAGAGCCCGACCCGACGCGGTCAGCCCGGATGTCCTCGCACGATTGACACTGGGATCCGCCGTGACAGCCACTGAATATGCGCAAGCGCGGCGCTTCCAGACGATCTGGTCTAAAGTTGTGATGAACCAGATGTCGACATTTGACGTGCTGCTGTTACCCACAACCTCGTCAACAGCTCCTCCGATAACGGCCGCGCACGACATCACGTCCATGGACTTGTTGCGGCTGACATATCCTTTCTCGTTTGCTGGTCTGCCGGCTCTTACGCTTCCCTGTGGGCGCGACGAAGGGGGGCTGCCCATCGGGATGCAACTGGTAGGCCATGCATTTGGCGAGAACAACCTGTTCCGCGTGGGGTCCTATTATCAAGCCAGAACGAACTGGCACTCGACGCAATATCGCTCATCTACCCAGGCCTTCATGGGTTCTTCATGAAGGCCCGGTCGCTATGGAGCGCATGCTCAATGTGACGGACTTGGCCCCTATGATGATATGGTCCTCCATAAGGCTCGCGGCTAATTCACCATCGCGGCTGCGAATAGCAGACAAAATCGCCTCGTGCTCCTCCATTGACGCGCAAGCGCGCTCTTGGTTAACCCAGATATCCCATGGAAACCATGCCCAGAGTTTTTGTATGAAGAAGTGCAAATATTTTGAGCCGGATGCAGCATAAATTGTATGGTGCCATTCAGCATTCAATTCCGCAAGTTGCGACAATTCCTGCTTACCTACAAGGCTACACATCGCTGCATGCACTGTTTCAAGGGCGAGCACATCTGCCTTAGAAAGGTTGGGAACGGCCTTACGAGTAGCCATCGCCTCGAAAGTGGATCGAAGCGAATAAATTTCCTCAGCGTCTGCTTCGGTGAATTCGGCTACACGTATGGACCGATGACTCTCCATCCACAGAAGACCTTCCGCGGAGAGAATCTGTATCGCCTCCCGAATAGGAGTCGCACTCATTCCAAGATCTTGCTCAAGTTGGCTAATACGAAGGCGTTCACCGCGGTGGATTACTCCGGTCGCAATTGCATGCCGCAAAGCGTCTGCTGCCAAAGACGTCTTTGTTCGGTAGCGCTCAGTAGGAGAAATCGCTAATCTTGGTGAGATCAGGATCCTGCCGCCTGTCATGCGATCGGACATCGGTCGGCGCCTCCTGTTAAACCGAATATACAATCTGAAATATATACCATGTAGTACCTGACCGCACGGACACTACTATCCGTTGCGATCGGGACGGATGTGCCTAGATCCGGGACCGCCGCGGTAGATCGCCTGGTCAGGCTATGCGATGCACGAGCCCCGAACCTCCTGCTGCTCGACTGCCGGCCGCCGAGCTACGGGAGGTGGTTCCGGAGCAACGTCGGCCGGTTGCAAACCGCCACGCGATGATCAAGAAGGCGGGGCCGAACCGGTGATCATCAGTCAACGCAAAATTCCGCGGGTCGAATTGCACTACCGGCGGCGTCCACTGTTCGCCTCTGCTGGGCCTGCAGGCAGAGACTGCACCGGCCCTCATGGTTCATGTACGTCGCCTGGGTCTGCTGCAGGTTTGGTTGACATCTCTTCGGAGGGGCGCGAGGTCCCTCTGGCAGATCAGTTCGTGTGTGGCTAGGCATCGCTCACCACGTCTTGGGACACGCGTCGGGAGTTCCGAAGCTGGGCATGCCCCGGCGTACCGGAGGAGAACCAAGGTATTCGGAGCGGCCGGGCAGGTGCTGAGGACCGATAACACTTGTATCGCGTCGCGCAAGCAGCGCTGTGAGCGTCTGCGAACGTCCTCACCTTGAGCGTGATGAGTGCCCTTTGGTGACCGCTGCTGACCCTTGGGTATCCCACGCGGATTCCACGCCCCGTTCAGCGATGAAGAGATCCGACGCGAAATGTGATGTCCCCCGATTGCAGTCACCTGGTGACTTTCGGCGTTTGTGCTGGTCAGAGAACTGGAGCGGGTGACCGGGATCGAACCGGCATGGCCAGCTTGGAAGGCTGGGGCTCTGCCATTGAGCTACACCCGCGTGCGCAGGACTGCGATGGTGCGGGCAGCAGCGCGCGGACTCTAGAATGCCATGAGCGCCACGCG
>JAENWB010000229.1:0-10499 GCA_016650275.1 Nitrospiraceae bacterium
GATCGAAGAAATGTGCCTACTTGATCTTGGAGAGGTCCGCAGCGATTCTCGCCTCTTTCCCGTCCTGAAGATTCACGACAAAAACGGACGCCGCAGCGGGATCAAATGTTTCATATGCAAACAGTACGGTAAAACGCGACCGGTAGGTCGCCCCGTTTCCTTCATTCTTGCGGCCACGCTCGGATTTTCCGATGTCGATGGGCTTGATCCTCTTGGAACCCTGTTGCAACTCGATCAAGGCACCCTCTGCAAAGTATTCGTCATCGCCACACAGCTGAACTTCAATCTCCATATTGGGCATGTCCATGACTTTCTTAATGAACTCGTCTGGCATGCGCACATCCGTTTTTCTTTTTTTTGACTCCGCCGCTTCCTGCCGGCCAAAGGCTTCAAGTCGATAGCGCTTGGTCCGGAGGATGGCGCTGGCTCCGCAGGAATCCTTCTCTGGGTCAGCTCCCACCCGAGTGACCATGGAGGCTTGCTGAAGGACCTTCTTGACGTCCTCCGGGGTGTTGGCCTTCTCCATCGGCGCCCGCCCATCTTCCAAAGCCTTCTTCGCCTCTTCCACTGATAGCTTCACATCGATCGCCAAGACCGGCTGGAGACCGACGACCGTCAACAGGCCCACGACCGCACAGGTGGCGACGCCACCAACTCGCACCAGTGATATCAGGCATCGCACGCTCATCACTCCTTCCGTAAACTAGACGACAAATGAATGATGGGGCGGCATTGTACGGAAACCCCTACCCCTTTGCAATCAGCCTGGGAAGCGGGCCCAGTTGGCATAGGGCTTGGTGGCATAGAGTTCACCGAGATCGACCGGCACTCTCACATCAGCTTGCGCAAGCAGCTGAGCGACCAGGCGGAGCGGCAGGCCGACCACCGTCGGGAAATCTCCGTCAATGGAAGCGACCAGGTCGCCGCCCTTCCCTTGGATCGAGTACGCACCGGCCTTGTCGAGACTTTCTCCCGTCGCGAGGTAACGTTCATGCACTCGTTCATCGAACGGCTTCATCCGAACGACGGCCGTGGACAGGGCGACGACATCTATCGCACGAGATGAACAGACGAGCGCGACCGCCGTGCGTACGTGATGATCACGGCCTGCCAGCCGCCGAAGCATCGCACGGGCCTCCATCAGATCGGCTGGTTTCCCGAGCACGTCATGATCCAACTCAATCACCGTGTCGCTCCCCAGCACGATCGCCTCCGGCTCTTGCCTCGCCACAGACTGAGCTTTTCCTCGCGCGAACCCCTGCACCTGCTCGATCGCCGGGCGGCCAGACACCAGCCGCTCCTCGAAGGATGGGCTTTTGACGTCGAATGGGATGCCCAACAAGGCAAGCAACTCGTGACGGCGCGGAGAGGTGGAAGCCAGAATGAGTGCCATCTAGCAGACTGTGGAAAAACTATTTGGGCAGGCCAGTACTTCGCTGCTCCGCAGCGAGTGAACTAGGCTGAGGTCGAGGTCAAGGTTGAGCGAAGATCTGACTTTCTTCATCTCAGCCTTGGCCTCAGCCTTAACATCAACCTTCTCCGTGCTGGCAGACTTTTTCAGCATCCTACTACAACGCCGGAGAGGGTTCAGGGGAGGCAAGGGGTTCGAGCAGGATCTGGTCAGAGACCTCGGGGAGACTCGTGCTGTGCATGCGAAAATCGGCGAGCACCTGCTCCAGGCCGGCGACCGACGAGACTCGGAACATATCGGCTCGGAGCGATGCGGCATAAGGAAACCCTTTGCAGTACCATCCCAGATGTTTGCGCATCCGCTTAAACTGGCCCTGCCCACAGGCCGCCTCAAACCGTCTGGCATGATCGAGCAACATCTCGAAGCGAACATCGAGTGGCGGCACCCATGGTTCGAGCCCCTCTTCAAGCAGATGTTGCTGCAGCACGAGCCGCGTCGCTTCTTTCTGCCGAAAGAACCACGGGGCTCCGAGCGCGGCTCGTCCGACTAACACGCCATCGACTCCGGTGTCCCGCACGCGACGGACGATGTCGTAGGAACTGAGCACGTCACCATTGCCAAACAATAAGGTCCCGCTCCCCCGCACGATCTCCGCCGCCCGAGCGATGGCATTCCAATCCGCTTCCCCTCGATACATTTGCTGTAACGTGCGGCCATGCAGAGAAATCACTGCCGGCTGTTCCATGAGAAGGTGTTCGATCCAACGGTCGATGACCACCACGTCGTAGCCGAGGCGTGTCTTGACGGACAGGGGGATCGTGTGTCGGACGAGCGGACGGGCGTCCTGGCGTTGCTCGTTCATCCGCCAGATCGCCGCCACTCTGCCAGGCTTGAGACCCGCTCCCTCAAGGGTCTGACCGGCCGCCCAATCTGCGATCCCCTGCCGGGCGGCTTGCATAATGGCCTGAGCCACATCCGGCGTTCGGATCAGTCCCGCTCCCGAGCCAGACGAGGCCACACTCCGCGAGGGACAACCCATGTTGATATCCAATCCGTCAAATCCCAGCTCACACACGGCCTGGGCAGCCTGATAGAAGAGGTCCGGCTCTTTTCCATAGAGTTGCGCAACAATCGGTCGTTCAGCCTCGTGATAGATGAGGGAGTCCAACAGGAACTCCGGTCCCCGGCAGACGTCGTGCACATGCGTGAACTCCGTAAAGGAGACGTCCGGCTTCCCGTGCATGGCCACGGTATGGCGGAACGTCGCATCGGTAACCCCATCCATCGGTGCCATGCCGATGATCGGTCTGGTGAGTGACTGCCAGAAACTCATCGGATTTGCTCCATCTCCATCACAGGTTCCACTACTTCATTCGCCTGAGTATAGGCCAGACGCAACATGTCGCATTCCTGTTGTACGCAGACACGTGCATCCGGCGCGCGCTCCGTGACGAACTCAAGAAACCGTTCGATCTTGAGGAGGAAGAAATCATACGACTGCGTGATCGGTCGTGGCAACCGAAACCAGAAGACCACGAACTCTGTCAGGCAGATGCCCCGCTCCAATAAAGCCAGGCAGGTCTGCGGAAACATCTCTGCAAGGTCTCCTCCCCAATGGAGAATCTCGTGCGGCACATAGAACATGCGGTACCGTGTTAAACCGGTCTCTTCCGCGGCCACTTCCTGCCACTCCGGGCCTGCAATGGGGGCTTGTCCCGAGATGATTTGCGCATAGCGCGTATACTCGTCGCGCAACTGCTGTCGATCAGACTGGCACATCGGCTCCTGGACCGCGAGGGGAGGACGAGTCAGATCCATCGACCGTGCAGGGGCCATTCCTCTGACCATCGTTTGCTGAACGAGAAGGGAGAAACGCCGAACGGCCTCTGCATACTCCTCCACAATCGTGTCGATCGGCTTGGTGTCCACTTCGAGCGCCACTGCCCTGAGGCTCACGAGGTTCGGATGGACCAGAACCTGTTCGAGCATGGTGAAGAGGATCGATGGAATCGGCGCAGCATGGGCATCGATCCAGGCAGGAAGCGCCTCTCCCCACTCAGCCCCATCAACCGACTCATGGCAGGCCAACCCCGCCACGTGAATTTCGACGACCCGCTCCAAAGGAAATTCGTCGAGGAACTCCTTGACGAATTGCTCAAGGGACATCCGTCGACAGGCGGCGGTATAGCGATAGACCGTCCAGAGGTGTCCGATGTCCAGCACGAGACCGCAGGGCACCAACGCTGCGACGAGCCGAAAAAAATGGGGAATCGCCATCGTCCCGGCGGCGAAATATGTGAGCGGCGGCATCTCCAAGAGAAAGATCGGCGCCGCCCCGTCTGGCCGGCCACACTGCCGATCCATTGCCTGCTGAACCATCGCGATATTTTCGGCCACCACCTCTGCACTCATCGACGTATATAATGGGGGGAGATACGTGCCAAACGAGTAGCCCGCCATCTGCTTCATCGCACATTCATGATTCAGCCAGAAACCCTGTATACTGTTGAGTTGCGTGACCATCTCGCCGACATCCTGCTGAAAGAACGGAGACTCTTGAACGTCTGGCTGGGTAATCCACAGGCCTTCTCCATGATACGCGAGCGGTATATCCGGCACAGCCTGTCGAACCGTTGTCAGTGCGGTCGTCGTCGCCTTAAAAACTTCGAGATAGCCCGGACGGAGTCCTCGCTCCCTGAGCTTGTTCACCAGCTCAAGCAAATTGGGAGAATAGACGTCAACTGACAGCCCCATTCCCTGTGGGGGAATTTCCCTGAGGCGACGCTGAAAGTCCTGTTGAACCAAATCGGGATCAACCATCGATACCCCTTGTGCTGCTCTAGTAATTGGCCTAGTCTATTCGCTGAACCTCTTGTTTGACAAGGGAAGCCCCAGTCACTGACCAGGGGGACCCGTCTGCTATACTTGGCGTACGTCGCTGGAGGCGGAACCCTCACGAGTCGTGCAGGCGCGAATCGGGGAAGGTTTCGAGCCCATGCCGAACGACGATGGCAAGCCCGTCAAGACAACACAGCTCATACACACTATGGTTGCCCATATGATGACACCAGGGGTCGTGCAAGTTCCGGGAGACATATCTGTCAGCGAAGCGGCACTGCTGCTCGAACGGGAACAGGCGCCCTGCTTGCTCGTGAAGGATACCGACACGCGGTTCGGCCTCATGACGCCGACCGATATTGTGAAGAAAGTCGTCGCTCAGGGGCTCGAACCGCACGACATCGAAGTCCGCACGATCATGACACGCCCGGTTCAGTTCATCGAATATGATGAGGCCTTGGCAGAGGCCTCGACACTCATGATAGCGACAGGTGCTTCGCTCTTAATTGTCACCAAACAAAATCAACCAGTTGGCGTGCTCACGGCACAAGACCTGATGCTCACGCCGGCCCGACGTGGCACAAAGATCCCCGTCGTCGTGAGTGTGGTCGGACGAGCCTCGTCGCAGGGACTCAACTTTAACGCCATGATTACCCAGCTGAGCCATGTCGGAGCGTTGGTCGAATCAACCGTGAAGATCCTGACAGGAACGAACGTCGTACTGGCATTTTCCATTTCCGGTCAAAACACCCCATTAACCATTCGTGGGACAGTCCTGACCAGCGGAGCTCCGGAGGCAGAGCCCGGTGAGCCAACAAGCGGAAGCCGCACCTGGCATGTCGATATTCAGTTCACTGACCTCTCATCGACCGATCTCGCGCGTATCAGGGCCTGGGCGCTTCAAACGATGCTTCCCTCACCCAATCGCTCCTAGCCTCACACATATGTTCCGTTTGCCCCGTTCTTTTGACCAACAGGCGATCAGCTGATAGAATTTTGTCTCCTTAGGATAGAAACCAAATCCGCATATGGATAACCAAATGAAGACCTCCCAGACCCGTTCCCGGCCCCTCCCCTCGAACGAGGAGCTGCTCAGCCAGATTCGCCTCCTGCTCGACAGTCCGGAAGACGATCTGCAAGCCGCGATCATGAAGGAACTCCTGGCCGGAACGCTTCGGCTCCACGACTCTCATCTGGACGTCCTGGACCTCAAAATCGTCAACCGCGCCGTCAAAGAACTGCGTCACGCCTTCCGCGTCTTTCATGACTATCGCGATCGGCACAAGATCAGCATCTTCGGTTCGGCCCGCACTGCCGCGGATGATCCGAACTACCAGATGGCCTTCCAGTTTTCCCGTCAAATCGTCGAAGAAGGGTTCATGGTCATTACCGGGGGAGCCGACGGGATCATGCGCGCGTGCCAGGAGGGCGCCGGACGCGAGAACAGCTTCGGGGTCAATATTATGCTGCCCTTCGAACAAGGCCCGAATACCACGATCGCCGATGACCCCAAGCTCGTCACGTTCAAATACTTCTTCACCCGCAAACTCATCTTTCAGAAAGAGGCCAACGCCATTGCATTGTTCCCGGGCGGCTTCGGAACGCATGATGAAGGTTTTGAAATTTTGACCCTCGCCCAAACCGGCAAGAGCGATCCCCAGCCGATCGTGTGCCTCCAGGCTCCCGGTTGCGACTATTGGGACGCGTGGTACACCTTCGTCACACGCCAACTCTTGGCCCGGAAGCTGATCAACCCTGAAGATCTCAGCCTGTTCAAAATCACCACGTCCGTAGACGACGCGATCGACGAGATCAGGAGTTTTTACCGCCGATTCCATTCTATTCGATATGTGGGTCGGCTCTTGGCCATGCGGCTGAAATCGAGCCTCTCCCCCGAGCAGGTAGCCGGCCTCCATGGCACATTTGGCGATCTATTGTCTGAGGGCACCTTTGAACTACGCGGGCCACTCCCCGAAGAGCTCGACGAGCCGGATCTCAGAGATTTACCTCGGTTGACCTTCACCTCCAACCGCCGGAGCGCGAGCCGGCTGCGTCAGCTGATCGACCATCTCAACACCCTCTGATCGCTCCGCATAAAGACGCTTTAGTCTCGGCTGAGCATCATGGTATGCTCCGCCACGATGGCCGGTTCCCGCATACAACACCCATTCTCTGAGCCCCCCACAGTCGTGCTCTATCACGCCGATTGTGCCGATGGGTTTGGCGCCGCCTGGGCGATCTGGAATCAGTTTCCGGCGGCGCGGTTCATTCCCGTCAAACACGGGAATCCTCCTCCCACAGGGTTACAGGACCAACGGGTCGTCATCGTGGATTTCAGCTATGCCCGTGAGACGCTGGAAACCATGGCCGCTCAGACACAGGCGCTCCTCGTGCTCGATCATCACATTACCGCAGAGAAAGCCCTCGCCGGCCTTCCCTATGCGTATTTCGACATGAAGAAGTCCGGAGCGGTCCTGGCCTGGGAATGGGCGCACGATCAGCCGACGCCGTGGCTCCTCGACTATATCCAAGACAAAGACCTCTGGACTTGGGCACTCCCATCCAGTCGGGAAATTAATGCAGCCGTTGCCTCCTATCCTTTCGATTATCACCTCTGGAGTCACTTCAAGCAGAAGGAGTTGGAACAGGAAGGCCGGGCTATCCTACGTTATGAAAACGAGCTCGTGAGCAAACTTGCGGCGCAAGCAATGTTGGTCGACTTTCACGGAGCCATCGTTCCGTCAGTCCACAGCGCGGTCTTGACGAGTCAGATCGGCGAACGACTCTCCATGGAGCATCCTTTTTGCCTCATGTGGCACGATCGCGATGGGCGCCGCTATTACAGCATGCGCTCGCGAGAGGATGGGGCCGACGTGGGGGCCATCGCCGCGTCTTTCGGCGGTGGAGGCCATACGCACGCCGCGGGGTTTTCAGTCTCCCTCGGACCTGATGGCTCCTTGCCGGAGAACCCGGCACTCCCTCGATCGATCATCGACCGTCGCCGAACTCCCCCTCCCGGTGAGGCACCATGATCCCTCTGCACGACGACAACCCAACCAAGCTGACGCCGCTGGTCACGATCGCCTTAATTGCGGCCTGCGTCCTCGTCTTTTTCTACCAGGCAAGCCTTCCCGCCGGCCCAGGAAACACGTTCGTCTTTCAATACGGGGCAGTCCCGGCCCTCGTGTTCGGGCAAACCGACCTCCTCGAGACGGTCATGCCCATTCCCGCCTATGCGACGTTAATCACGAGCATGTTCCTCCACGGCGGCTGGATGCACCTCATCGGGAATATGCTGTACCTCTGGGTCTTCGGGAACAACATCGAAGACGTCATGGGGCATGCGAAGTACGTCGTGTTCTACCTCGCTTGCGGGATTCTGGCCGCCTTGAGCCACGCCCTGACCAATCCGTCCTCGCCTATTCCCATGGTCGGAGCAAGCGGCGCCATTTCCGGTGTCTTAGGCGCCTATCTACTGTTGTTCCCACGAGCCCGCGTACTGGTTATCATGCCCGGCTTTGGCACCACGAGAGTAGCAGCGGGATTCGTCCTCGTCATGTGGTTCGTGATGCAACTGTTGAGCGGGGGGATGAGCATCCGCAGTGAGGGCGGAGGCGTAGCATTTTTCGCCCATATCGGAGGGTTTGTCGCCGGGATGGCACTGATTGGTCTCTTCAAACGCCCGGACGTGCCCTTCCTTGCACCAAGCCACAGAGACCGATGAGAGAGCCCGGTCTGTCTGGTCTATCCGGTTGATCTGGTATCTCTGGGTTTAGCCAGACAAACAAGACAGACTAGAGAAACCTTCAGGTCTTCACGCATCCAACAACTCACGCACTTTTTCCACCAGCCCAGCTTGTCGATAGGGACGCCGCAAGAGATACAGCGGGTTGAGGCGATGAGACACCATCGCCTCGTCGTCATACCCAGAGACAAAGAGCGGCTTCATCATCGGGCGTTGCGTCAACAACCGTCTGGCTAAGTCTCGCCCACCGATCTCCGGCAACATGAGATCGCTCACGACCACGTGGATGGCTCCGGGATGTTGCTGCGTGAGCAGCAACGCTTCAACGGAGGAGCTCGCCTCCAAGACTTGATAGCGATGCCGCAACAACGTGGAGAGCGCGAGCTTACGGTCGATTTCATTTGGTTCCACCAGCAGAACCGTTTCCTGGTCTTTGGCTGAGGCGTGTGCCAGAATTGATGGAGCAGGCGGCCGGCCCTGCCGTACAAGTGGAAGCGTCACCCGCACCACCGTGCCTTCACCAGGCCGGCTGACAACATCAACCTGGCCCGCACTTTGTTTCACGATGCCATAGACCCCGGTGAGCCCAAATCCCATATTCATTTCCTTTGTGGAAAAAAACGGTTCGAACATATGGGACTGGGTTTCTAGGCTCATCCCGCTTCCGGTATCGGTCACTTGTATCAGCACCTTGGATAGAGGCCCTCCCCTTTCATGCACCGGCCCGCTCTCATGCCCGGGGAACGCCTGCTTCGCTTCAATCAGGAGCCGACCACCATTTGGCATGGCATCCCGCGCATTCACCGCAAGATGAAGCAGGACTTGTTCGAGTCCTTCACGATCGGCCTCGACATCCATCGGCGCATCTTCAATGACCATGCTTAGATCAATGGATGCGGGCAGCAATCCTCTCATCACTCCCCGAATCTCCTCCAGCACGGCCTTGACCGAAAGCACCTGTCGGACGTGGCTGTCGTGGAGACCCAACCCAGCCAATTGAGCGGTCACGGCTGCAGCCTGCCCCCCACTTCGAAATATGTCATCGACCGGCCCATAGAGTGGGTCGTCCGGCTTGAGACGAGATAGAACCACACCCGTCTGCCTCCCGATCACAGAAACGAGATGGCCGAGTTCGTTGGCAATCCCCCCGGCAATCCGACCGATCGCTTCCATTTTTTGCGCTTCATGCAGTTGCTGCTCGAGGCCTTCTCGTTCCTTCTTCTCCTGCCGGACATACTCATTCGCCCGTGAGAGATCACCCTTGAGACCCTTGATACGAACCTCCAACTGATCCCGCGACGTTTGCAAGGCCTGTTCGGTCTCTTTCAGCGCTTCGATGCTCCCAAGCAGTAGAGTTTTTTGTTGCCGTTCGGCCCCGATCGTTTGTAGCGCAAGCCCGTAGAACAGTGCCATCACCAACAAAACCGGTATTCCCAGCAGATGCCCGGGCGACAAAGAACCAGTTTGTACAACCCCTTGATAGAGGATGACGCCATACCCGACGCAGAGCAACAGAGATAACCCGATGACATGGGAGAGCCGGCGCACCGAGGCGGCAATAAGCATGAGGATGAAATACGATAGATAGAGATCCGACCGGGCATTACCCGAAAGATAGATAGTCGCGGTCACGAGAACCGTATCGATCCCGATCACGGTCCCGCTGAACCACGCAGCCTGTAGGATCGAGGTTGGCACGTACCACAGGCAGAGGACCATCGTCACCAACCCGCCGACGATCACCCCGCTCGTTGGGCGGCTTACGATCAGTTCCGCTCCAGACAGTAACTGGTAGGCCAACATGACGCCGACCAGAGACTGAAGCACAATATATCGTGGACGAGAAATTGCACTGTCGTGACACAAATCCTCTGAAGGCAACTCGACATGATTCTCAGAGGGGAAGGCAAGACTGCTCATCGGCATGATCTCCAGTTCAGACGCCCTCGTCGTTCGTAAAGCGTCGTTCGTTTCCGGATTCGGACGTTTCACACTTCACGCTTCACGAACGACGAGGGCCGGCTATTCCGCAACCCGCTGGGAGTGGAGCAAGTCCTGTACCGATACCCACAGAGGACGAAACCATGCTTTTCCCGTAAGCTATGCCCCGAGGAGCTGAACCGTTTGATCCATCTCCCTACAGCAAGTCACAAAATAGAACGATACAGGGTGGCCAAAAAACGGCTCACTGATTAGGTTTGCCTGGGCGGCAGGATAGCCGAGCGAGACTAGCGGGACAGGCGAGACGCGCGAGACTCGAGGGTTCGAAGTCCGAGGTTTTCAGAACGTCGAACCCAGAACTTCGAACCTAGAACTTCGAACTTCGTGTCCCGCCAGTCTTGCCCGTCTCGCGCTTCACGAACGACGCAGATGGTCGCGCATCGTTCGCTGAAACTGCTTGGCACGATCGAGGGCGAGACCGAGCGTCTCCCCGAGGAACGTGACATGTCCCATCTTGCGACGGGGACGAATCGCACGCTTGCCGTAGAGATGGAGTACCGCACC
>JAENWB010000230.1:0-5725 GCA_016650275.1 Nitrospiraceae bacterium
ACGTACGTCGCTCCATTTGCCACCTCCGGTTTCTTCATACACCTAACTCGGTGTCTTTGAAACCAGCAGCAGGCCACTGTCATCGGACGGACTTGATCGTTTCTTGAGCCACTTTTCACGTAGTCTCCCTGATTTGAAGGTGCTGTTGCAGGACGAGCATCAAATGAATGACAGGTTTGGATACGCCTATCACTCTCTGCGGGCATACCCGGTAATTAGAATGAAATATCAAGGCAGAGAATGTTTGGTTTGCCCTATTCCGACTCTGCTCTTCTGGAGGTTCACGAGCGGCGTCTACTACGAGATTTTCAATCAGCCAGGATTCGAAAACGCGTTCGGAGAAGCATTCCAGTGGTATGTGGGGCAAGTAATAGAGAGAGGAACTACGAGAGAGAAAACTCGCCTGTATCCCGAATGTACATATTGGGTGGGGAAAGACTCCAAACGAACGGTTGACTGGATAGTAGATCAGGAAGGTGCTGCGCTTTTTGTCGAAGCCAAGACCAAGAGATTGAGATTCGAAGCTAAAGTTGAAATTGTTCAAGCGGATGTTCTTCCCATTGAGCTAGATAAGCTCGCTGCTATGATCGTGCAAGTATATAAATCTATCAGCGATTACCGAGATGGCAAGTATCCTAATTATGCGTTTGATCCCCAACGAAAGATTTATCCGATGGTCGTAACCCTTGAAGATTGGTTTCTGACAGGACCTAAGCTGGTGAACGAAGTGAAAGACAATGTATCACGTCGAATGGAAAAAGAAGGGATTCCCCTCGCATATCTTAGTGATATGCCCTTTTCTGTTTGTTCTACACATGAGTTTGAGCAAGCAGTGCAGGTTATGGATCAGGTGGGGATTCTCACAGTCATGCAAGGCAAGGTCAATGACTCGAGGCAACAATGGACGCTCGCGGCATTTTTAAGAGATGGATTTCAAGGGCATGCGAAATGCCTTCGCTTCCTCTTCCAGAAAGAATTCGACGCAATCGGAGTTAATGTAATTGGGGAATGGAACGTAAAGGAGGAGTAAACAGTCGCTCAGTTCGCGGCGCTCGGCGTCCTATCTCTTGAAATAGCATTTTAAGGCCTTCTCATTGACACTTATCGCTCCAGAAAGTAGCCTGCCCGCATCCATGTGTTCATGTACCAACTAGCCATGACGACTCCTCTCTATCCAACTTTTAGAAAGCGTGTTGATGATGCCTTTGAGCAGTTGATCAAACAGCAGGTAACGCCTTGGTCTTTTATGACAGCTGGTCCTCTGTTTCGCATCAAGTCGTTCGACGGAAGAGAGATTGCGTATCAGGGAGTCGAATTTGGAGGGTCGCCGAGAGAAGTGTTTTGGTCACGCTTCATCGAACCTTTCATTGAGCAACTCTGCATTTCTGAAATCGAAGAAGCCGTTTCAATGGCCAGAGAAAAAGGCGTGGACGCCAGACTCTTACTCCCTGAACTTCAGGGGCTGTTTTCCGCTGGGTTCAGGAAGGTCTATGAACAAATGGCCGATGTTGATAGATGTCTCAGAGGAAAAGGTTATCCAAATAGTGTGGCGCTTAGATCAGTCGATTTAGAAAACCACCGTATGAATAAATTTCTTGATGAACGGATTCAGGCTGAAATTGAGATGTGGAAGCCAAAACCTTGGTATGAGGTCTGGTATGAACGAAACAAATTCTGGATATGGCTAATTGGAATTGTCGTGGGCGTCGCAGGCATATTGGCAAAGCTCGCAAGCCTTTTCTGATCCTGCGCGTCGAATCAACAAGCAAGCGTCGTTTCGCGGCGCGTGGCGTCCCACCACTTGTTCCCCGACACTGCCAGCGATGTGATGTCCGGCCAGGCCGTCGGTAACGCCTCATCCGTTGCACCTTCCTATTATCCTCGGTAAGCTGCAATCCCATGAGTTCTTCGAAACGGCAAGGAGTTCTCTTCGGGCTCGCGGCGGCCCTATTGTTCGGCATCAGCCCTCCCTTCGCCAAGCTGTTGCTGCCGGAGAGCGGCCCGATGGTGACTGCGGGCTTGCTCTATCTCGGCGCGGGTCTGGGATTGCTCCTCTTCGAGGTGACCGGTCGCCCGTTTCATCTAGGCGTAGAAGAGGCCCCTGTTCGCCGGGCCGATGCCGGATTGCTGGCGGGAGTGATTTTCACCGGGGGGATGCTCGGCCCCTTTCTGATGTTGTGGGGACTGGAGCGCCTGTCAGGCGTCCTGACCTCATTGCTCTTGAATCTGGAGGCGCCCTTCACCGTACTGATTGCGATCCTGGTCTTTCGCGAGCATTTGGTCCGACTCGAACTGGCCGGCGTCCTCGTGATCGTGGTTGGTGCAGGAATACTCATGTATCGGCCCGACGCGATCCGCGGGGACATCTTTGGGATTCTTGCCGTGCTCGGAGCCTGTCTCTGCTGGGCGATCGACAACAACCTGAGTCAGCGTCTCTCGCTGCGCGATCCACTGGTGGTTACGCGCATGAAGACCCTCGGCGCCGGCCTCGGGATGCTCGGTCTTGCGGCTCTCACCAGCCAGCAGTGGCCTTCGTTCACAATTCTGCTGGTAACCCTTCTTTTGGGACTCGTCAGTTATGGGGTGAGTTTGGTGCTGGACATGCGCGCGCTTCGGCTGCTCGGCGCGGCGCGTGAGGCAGGGTTCTTTGCGACGGCTCCCTTCATCGGCGCGATGGTTGCCGTGCCGGTCCTAGGCGAGCGATGGGATATCCAGGATGCCACCGCCACCGCCTTGATGATGGCCGGGGTCGCGTTACTCCTCCGCGGGCGCCACGCGCATGCACACCGGCATGAGGAAGTCGAGCATGACCACAGCCATCAGCACGAAGAGCATCACGACCACGTGCACGATGGAGGCCCTGTCCTTCAAGAACCGCATGCTCACGTGCATTGGCACCTCCCCCTCACCCATGATCACCCGCACCTGTCGGAACTGCATCACCGTCATGATCATTAGGAGTCGGGAAGAACACGGTGTCGCCCCCCCCCGTTTTGCGCCGCGGCGTCCCGCTTCTTGGAAATACTGCATCTCCTGCTTCGTCTGGTTGACACTTGCCACGCTAGAACGTAGCCTCTCTCCGTTCCAGCTTCAGCGCGAGACTCTTAACTGGTAGTTACCGTTGGCCATGGATTGGTTGTTGCTGCTCGGCTTGGTTGCTTTCCTCGTTGTCGGGGCTATCGCTGCGTTCTATTTGTATACGTTCGTGACTCGAATCAGAGAGGAGTTCCGCGCGGCGCAACCCGATCTTCGGATTACCAACCTGTCAGCGATGAGTTCAGGGAACGTCCTCACCATTTACCCGGAACTCGAGAATGTGGGTGGGGGTGTGGCGTACGATTGCCTTCTGCACATGGGTGGGTGGGAAGGTAATTTCGCCGTCAAGAAAGTCTATCCTCGTGGGCCGCGGTATCAGAAACATGTGGCGTCCATCGTATTGGGTTCGGACGCACCGGTTCGCGCAAAACCTATTAACAATGGCTATATCCGTCTACGGTACTTGGATCGCTGGGGGCAAAAGTACGATTGCTGGTATCAGGTAGCCCAAGTCGAAGGCGGGGAAACCCCTCCCTACAATGTTCAAATCGACTTGGAGCATCCTCAATTGAACGAGCCTCACCCATCGGTTTGGGGCATGCGGACGTTTCTTCGGACTACTCCTCTGTACGACTGACCACAAGCGTCGTCAGGCGTCTGTGTCCTGGTGCGCGGCATTCCATCTCTTAAAGTTGACACCTGCCTCTGCGAAACGTAGCCTGTTTCTGGTTCCCTTTCATGCCTCACAAACAGGTCGTCATCATCGGGGGCGGTTTCGGAGGCCTGACGGCCGCGCAATCGTTGCGTGATGCCGACGTGTGGCTCATCGACCGCACCAATCATCACCTGTTCCAACCATTGCTCTACCAAGTGGCCACAGCCGCGTTGTCTCCCGGTGATATCGCCTGGCCGTTACGTACGATCTTTCGGCGGCACCCGCATGTTCGCGTGGTCATGGATGAAGTCCTGTCCATCAATCGTGCGGCGCGTCTTGTGCGGTTGCGGGTCGGCGCGCCGATTGCCTTCGACGTCCTCATCGTCGCACCCGGATCGCGACACTCGTATTTCGGGCACGATGCGTGGGAGCAGTCCGCGCCCGGGCTCAAGACCCTAGCCGACGCAGTCTACCTTCGCGAGAAGATGCTGTTGGCATTTGAGGAGGCCGAACGACGACAAATCGCCACTGGCACACGAGATCGACTCACTTTCGTGATTGTGGGGGGAGGTCCCACCGGTGTGGAGTTGGCCGGCGCGCTGGCGGAGATCGGGCGGAAGGCCATGGGGCCGGATTATCCGAACTTGCGCCTCGATGATCTCGCCATTCTGCTCGTGGAAGGCGGCTCTCGTATTCTGCCCGGATTCACCCCCGACCTGTCAGCGAAAGCAGCGACCGCGCTCGAACGCATGGGCGTCACGATCAAACTCAACAGCCCGGTGAGGGAGATCCGCGCCTATGGCGTAATGATCGGAAGCGAATGCGTTCGGTCCACGAATATCATCTGGGCGGCCGGCAACAAGGCGTCGCCGCTTCTGACCTCGCTCGCAGTACCCCAGGACGGGTCCGGTCGAATCAAGGTTCAACGGGATCTGACGATTCCAGGCGACTCCTGGATCTTTGTCATCGGCGATGCCGCGCATTGTGCCGGTCCGGGCGGGACCCCCCTGCCGGGAATTGCTCCCGTCGCCGCACAGCAAGGCCGCTATGTCGCGAGGCTCATTCGTGAGAAGATCGCGCCGGACCAGCGCCGGCCGTTTGTCTATGCGGATCAAGGCATGCTGGCGACCATCGGACGCGCACAAGCCGTGGCTCAGTTCAGCCGATTGCGTCTATCCGGACTGGTCGCCTGGTTGCTGTGGTGCGTGGTGCATATCTTCTTACTGATCGAGTTCCGCAGTCGTGTGCGGGTGATGTCGGAATGGATGTGGTACTACCTCACATTTAAGCCGGGCGCGAGAATCATTTATACGCAGCCGCGCCAATCCGGCGAAGAAGAGAGCACGTTACCGTCACGTTCCGCGGGATCTGACTCGAAGGAATGAGTCGGTTCCGCAAGATACAGGGCCAGGCCTTGCCATCCAATATCTATCACGCGACGAAGAAATGCCTTAGCCCCCGTTTCGCGACGCGTGGCGGAAAGGGTTGTGGGCTGATCCACAGCCGGTGCCGCCGTGGGAGGGGCGGAAGCGGAGAGACTAAGGAGGGGGAACATAGTATCTCGTCGGCAAGAAAATCCCCATCCCATCTGGCACACGGGTGAAGTGAAATGGTCACGTATGCATTTTTACGAATTTGTTGCACGCCGTTTTCAGTGAGCGTATAAATACGTACAAGTACCTGCCACGCTGCTGCTCACCTTTCTGCTACGGAGGGGGACCATGAGGCCCACAATCAAACAGCCTTCCAGTTCACAATCAGTCGATCGAACAGTGCTTCTGCTGCTGAGGCGGAAAGGAGCACAAACAATAGAAGGTAGCACGATGCTGACGGGCATCGGGTGGGGGCAAGTCTACGTGGCAGTGGACCGTCTCAGCCGGACGGGAAAAGTCTCGTTGACCCCCGTTTACCCCAGTGAGTACCGCGTGTCGGTCGGCAGGGCGGGCGGGTGATAAGTCTGGTCTTTTTGAGCATCCTGCGAATATTTTGACATCGGCGCCGAAGGAAGATTCCATCGGCGTTTTTCCGCCGCCT
>JAENWB010000231.1:0-3554 GCA_016650275.1 Nitrospiraceae bacterium
CACGACTCAACCTTGTGAACACACTGACGACTCGCCCCTCACGGATACGCTGGCTCATCCTCGCCTTGCTTTTTTTCATCAGCGTCGTGACCTATATCGACCGCGTCAATATCTCAGTGACCGCGCGTCAGATGATGCCGGCCTATGGGATGACCGATCAACAGATGGGCTGGGTCTTCTCGGCCTTCGTCGTCGGCTATGCCCTGTTTCAGATTCCCGGTGGATGGCTGGCCGATCGCTGGGGAGTCCGAGTGGTGCTCACAGTCGCGCTCCTCTGGTGGTCGATCTGTACGGCGTTGACAGCCATGGTCGCCGCATCCTCGCTCGCGAGCCTCGTCGGAATTATCGGAGCCTTGATGCTCGTGCGGTTCTGCCTGGGGATGGGAGAAGCCGTAGCGCTGCCCGCCTTCAATCGCGCCGTCACCAACTGGTTCCCGGCTGACGCGCGCGGCTTCGGCATCGGGATCGCGATCGGAGGCATCGGATTAGGTTCCGCCATGACCCCACCCATTGCCGCCTGGGTGATGGTGAACTGGAGATGGCAGACCGTGTTCTATCTCGCGAGCCTGCTCGGAATCGGGATGGGACTCCTCTGGTGGCTCATTTCGCGCAACCACCCACACGAACATCCCTGGGTGAATACAGGTGAACAGGCCCTGCTCAAGCGTGAGCCGACTGCTGCCACCACCGCCGTGCCCTGGCGAACATTCAGTCGGACCCCCACCATCTGGTGGTTGGTGATCAGCTACAGTTGCCTCGGCTATGTCGCCTACGTCTATCTGTCCTGGTTCTACTTGTATCTCGTGAATGTTCGAGAGTTCGATGTGCTTCGCGGCGGAATCTATGCCTCCGCTCCATTTTTGGCCATGTTGGTGTTTTGTCCCCTGGGCGGCTGGGTGACCGATCGACTCGCAGCCCGCTACGGTCTCACCACCGGACGAGCTGCGGCCGGCATGACCGGCATGGTCCTGGCTGGGTGCGCGATTGCGCTGGGTGGCGTCGTCGATTCTCCCTTTCTGGCAATCACCAGTCTATCTTTTGGCGCCGGCTGGCTCTATTTTGCGGTCGGCGCCTACTGGGCCTCCACGACCGATCTGTCCAAAGCCCATGCCGGGAGGTTGTCAGGACTCATGAACACCGGCGCCAACATCGGCGGGGCCAT
The DNA here is from genome assembly GCA_016650275.1 of Nitrospiraceae bacterium. Lineage (GTDB taxonomy): Bacteria > Nitrospirota > Nitrospiria > Nitrospirales > Nitrospiraceae > Palsa-1315. The sequence continues at coordinate 1,163 of JAENWB010000231.1, forward strand.
TTCACCGACCCTGACACCGTGGCTAGCCCATCAGTGGGGCTGGCCGGTCTCGTTAGGCGTGGCCGCAACCGTGGCCATCGTGGGCGGGGTCATCTGGTTACGCATTAAGCCCGGAGACGGGTTAACCCAATGTTGAATTTTGAATGTTCAATGTTGAATGGCACGGAACCGTGCTGTTTCCCCCGTAATTCAACATTCATCATTCAACACTCAAAATTTCTGCGAGGCGTCTTGCCTCGCAGGATGCGCCTTGCTACATTCTCATCATGGCCATGCAATTTCAAAAAATAGACCCGCGCGTCACAATCACGACGCCGTTCGGCGAGATCAAGATCCGCTTCTACCCGGACGACGCTCCGCGTCACGTCGAGAACTTTCTCAAGCTCGCCAAGATGGGGTTTTACGATGGAACCACCTTCCATCGCGTCGTTCCCGGATTCATCATTCAGGGCGGCGATCCGCTGAGCAAGAATCCAGACCGTTCCCTGCACGGTTCTGGCAGTCCCGGCTACTGGTTGAATCCGGAAACCAGCGATCGGCCGCATAAACGAGGCGCGATCGGCATGGCGAAGGTCCCACGCGAGAGCAACAGCACAAGAGACCCCAACGATAACGGCTCGCAGTTCTATATCTGTGTCGCAGACAGCAGCGGGCTGGACCGCACCTACACCGTCTTCGGCGAGGTCTTCCGGGGCATGGAGGTGGTAGACAAGATCGTCGCCGCCCCGCGCGACGAATTCGACAATCCTCTGAAACCGATTACGATTACGGTGACGGTGAAAGAGTAGAGGGCAGACTAGATAATCTCCTGTGCTCGTGCAACGCGCGGTCTCAGAAGACCCTCGTTGGACACGCGCAATGGGAGACCATCTAGCCCGCCCTCAAGGGAGAAAATAAAAGAGCGGTGGTCGCTCGATGCGCGCAGTGAAGCCTACTCAGTCACCCTGCCCCAAAGAAATGTTAGATCGCTCGCTTCTTATAGGATTCAGGTTTAATTCTCTCCAGGCTGCTCAAAAAGGTCATCCAACGAGGCCGCAGGCGATTCGGAACCGGAGGCGTACCCTCAGGGGTACGTTGAGGATTTCGATGAGCCGAGAACGAAGTTGGGGACCTTTTTCAGCAGCCGTCAATAGAAGGCCATCGACGCGTACGTCACCGTCGAGTTGAACTGATCGGTAATCCCGCGGTCGTAGCGTAAGACCTTCCCACTCTCCGCTTCAATCAAACGCAGCAAGGAATAAATGGGTGAGAAGCCGGAGATTCGGCGCTGGTCCTGCTCTTTCCTGATGTAGGTGGCAAACTCTTCCGGCTGTCGCTCTTCCACCGGCTTCAACATTTCCAGGTCGCACTGCATGCAGCGATGAAAGGAGAAGTCCGTCGGGGGCGCCTTGTCCCCGTAGCGCATGCCCAGATGCGCCAGCTCTCCCGCAGCGATCACGCAGTAGGCCCTGCCCGATTGCGCAAGCACCTCTCGAAGTCCGGTCAAGAACTGATCGACCGATTGGCGAACGGTCGGATCTCCCAGGCTCGCCGCGGAGAACGCACTCAAGATCGGCACGATGGTGAAGGGCTTCTTGCTCCCCACAATGTCCTGAAGAAACGGGAGCTGGAACTCCACAGCCTGCTCCGCTTGGTGGCAGAGATCGTCTTCAAAGAAGGCTGGGAGCTTGGCCTTGAGCTGACTCAGGATCGGTTGGTCGGCGGGTACGACACCAAGAGGCGTCTCGAAATCCTTATCCGTCACGGCAAATACATAGTCCAATCCGGCAGAGGCTGTGCCGATGATGACGAACAGATCCGGCTGCTCTGCATCGTGCAGCTCTTTATAGGCCCAGGCATAGATCGGCCCTGCTTGTTTCAGGTCGTAGGTCGGTGCAACGAGGCCTTTGATCTTTTTTCCCTCATGCTCTGATGGTTTGAAGTCCGGTCCTTCTTTCGACGTAAAGAACCCGTCGATCTGTTTCTTCAATTTCGCGCCGTCTGCTTCGTAGCCCCGCCCGGCAAACGATGCGCGACGCAGCGGGCTCAGCCGATAGGCCTCCCGCGCCAGCCGGCGAGCGTCCTCAGCACGCTGACCTTCCAAGAACAGTTTCTCATTCAGATCGGAGACCAGCTGATCCATCTTGCTGGGAACAAGAAATTCACCGAATCGTTTGAGATAGAGCGCCCCGATTTCAGCCAGCGAATGCTCGCCGTCGAAATGCTGAATGATGAAAAAATAGTTGAGCGGCAGCACGAGCTTGTCCTTACTCAGTCCCGTGGGGTCCCAGAGGACCATGTACTGCTCCTCACCCTCTTTGATCGGAGAAAACTGGAGGTTTCGAAGAGCGGGATACTGTTTGGGGTCGTTCGTGGTGGTGGTTGTCGTGGTCATGAAACTCCTTATTGGAGC
>JAENWB010000232.1:0-9163 GCA_016650275.1 Nitrospiraceae bacterium
GGACGTATACGGGATACGTCGTGGTCGCAAGGATCACAGCCCAGAAAATCGGCGAGAAGAACGGACGGAGAATGAGCCCCAGTTCCCAGAGGAGCAGGAGAAACACCAGCAGAAAGGTCACTGTAAACAGCTGTCGTCTAGACATGGCTCAACACCGGCAAGGAGAGTGCGGAGAGACGCTCGATTTCTTCTGAACACTGGGGCATGTCCGAGTTCTATATCTATACAAAATCTATACAAACCGCGTGCGGACCCACTCCGCCATCCATTTGGCGTCGTCCATCAGGGTTCGGATGGTTCGTAGCGGGACGACGCGAACGGACTTTGCCACGCCCCACCCAGGAGAATGACACTCACAATGGCGGCACAGGCCCAGGCCAGCAACCCTGTATTCTCGAAGAGGAGCAGCACACAGGCCGCGGCCATCACGAACAAGCCGATCATGGCCACCACCACAGCAATCCCGAACCACAGGGCCGCTTTGAGGAGCTTGCCGAGTTCGTATCGAACCTCGTGTCGCGCCAATGCCATTTCCTGGCGCACGAGCGTGCGAACATCTCTCACGAGTCCGACCACCACGGTGTCAAACCCGGATCGCTCGGCGTCCTGCGCCTGTGACATCGCTATCTCACCTTGGTTCGCGAGAGAAGATAGCCCAGCCCTACTCCCACGAGCATTGCCAGTAGCGGCCGTCGAACGGCACCGCAAATTCATAGTCGCCCGGCTTCGAATCGGGGCATGGCGGGGCCAGGTCTGAGGTATTCGCACAACCCTTTCCTTCTTTCTCGCGCTTCCGTCTGTAAAACCGGGGTCGATTGGGTGCACTGAGGCATCGTAGCAGGTCAATGACTATCGTTGCATTACGTTACGGCCTTGTGCCGGAAAAAATCACAGCGTCTGTGCGATTACTTGCCGGAGCAGCTGCATACAGAGTGTTGCACTCGCCATTATCAGCGATTGGTGTGCCACCTTTGAAAACTAGCGTTGCTTTCCTAAATCCTTGAGGAAGCAAGATGCTTCCGCTCACTAAAGATCTCTCAGGACAACCCTCTTTACGACTGGGGCCACCGTGCGCCTTTGCCGCGAACAATACGATTCATCTTTTGTAGGTCAGCCCCCCATCTCTTGAGGAATAGCTAAGCACCCCTTTCCCATACTACCCTGCGCCTAACATGATGGCTCTTGAGACACAGACCTGTTGGGATAGTCCGGAGTTTACCATTGACTGCGTGCTCGCGAACGGAAGCGGGCAGCTTGAAGCGGACGGGTGCGTCCTCGAATGCTTAGAGGGAGGGTGTACGCTCACCACCCCTGATCATCTGAGAGCAGGGGATATTGTGAAAGTCCAATTATGGTTGGAAGGCGAGGAGGCCTTGATAGACATCCAGCTGGCGCAAGTCAGAAGGGTTCACAAGCACTGGATCGGGGTGGACGTGATCCAGGTGAGCTCAGAGGACCGGATGAGACTGAAACGATTTCTCGATGCCGCCGAAGCCATGCACATCGAAGAACCGGCTCTCATCGACCACCTTCTCATTCGGGCATAGCGCGGGTTCAACCTCGACCGCCGTCGCGGGCGCACTCCCATCGGCAGGCATGCATCATCGATCCTTGATCCTTCTATAGCCCCGTCACCCACGTCCCCGTCTCCGTCACCCGCGTGGGCGTCCAGCTCCCATCCGCCGGCACGCACCAGGGCGCCTGGCCGCGCGCAAAACAGGCAAACTCCCCCGCTGCCCCAGCAAATTCATCCGCCTCCGCGGTCAACTGGACCAACTCCTGCCGTCCGCCTTGAGGCTCCAGAGCCCCGTGGCTCGCTTCAGAATGATCCGTGGCCTCACGATGCTCCCTACACAGGAGCACGTCGTCCTTCACGATCTCCCACGCCTCGTGGGGTTGCATCCCCCCTATTTTATGACATACGTAACAAGTTTAAGGGAACGATCAAAGGAAGTATCTGTCACGTATCGTGACAAAGGAACTTGCGACCGATGTCCGCCTTCCCCAGCCAGCTTCCTGAACCATGATAGCTCACCCCTCCCCTTTTGAAGTAGCACTTTCAGGGGTTTTGTTTCTACGTGCTGGTGGTATCCTTTGTATGGTACGGGACGCTCACGTACTCCACACGCACGCTGTTAGGAGGAGTAAGATGAGAAACAGAATTTGGACCATTCAGGCCGCCTGCGTACTGGGACTCGGGGTGCTGTCAGGCTGTGCGAGCCTCCTGCCCCCCTCTCCGTTAGCCCCCGTGCTGCTCGCGGATCCAGCAGATGTCACATTGATTGAAGCCTTGGCTCACGAGCAATACACGCGGGTCGAGAGCTGTCAGGCACGGACATCCTGTCCCCAGGACCAGTACACGCGGGGACTGATCGCCCTCTTCCAAAGTCGAGAGCGGGCGGTGGCGTCCTTCCAACAGGTCCGGTCAGGGGCCCCGAATAGCCGCATCGCTACCATGAGCACGTCCTGGATTGACCTGCTTCAGGCGAGTGGCAGCGGCCTCAGTTTCCTCAATGTCCAGAGTCCTGGAGTGCCGAAGGTCACCGAAGACTTTGTCTGGGAGGCCCTAGAGCGCGAGCTCGATGGGGCCAATGAGACTGTGCGAGGTTTGTTCAGTGAGAGAGCCAAACGCGTCGGGGAATTGACGGACCGACGGCCCGCCATCAGTCGGGGCCAGGCGATGAGCCCAAAAGACACAGACCAGGCGACCGTTCAAGCCTTACACAAGCGACTCCACGAGCGGGATCGGACCCTCGCAGAACGGGACCAGCAGATTCATGTCCTGTCCAGTCAATTGGACGCCCTGAAGCGGATCGAGGAGGATACTCAGGACCGGCGGCGGCCCAGGCGTTCCTCAGTGCTCGTTGCGCCTTAGTGTGGGGAGGGAGACGCGAGGACTCTCTCGTACATCGGCAGCTCGTTCTGTGATCGAGCTTGGCCCTGGTGCGACCCTTTTCCAAGGCCTCCTCATGCTTCTCTCTAGAGGAGCCGTCCCCCAAACCACGACGCCATGGATGGGCGGTCAAGGAGAGACTCCCATGGCAACCATACTCGTCATTGATGATCAGGAACCCATCCGCTCGCTCCTCCGGGTCGCGCTGGAAGGCGCTGCCACGAAGTCCGCGACGCGTTGAATGGCCGTCGTGGACTTGAGCGGTATCGAGAGAGATCAGCGGACATAATCATCACCGATATTCTCATGCCTGAGATGACTGGTCTCGAACTGTTGTTGGAGCTGACCAGGACCTTTCTCAACGTCAACGTCATCGCCATATCCGGCGCTCTAGAGGGCGAGGGTGTGCTCAACGTGGCCAAGCTGCTGGGTGCGCGTCAGACGTTTTAAAAGCCCTTCGATATGGACAAATTGCTCAGTGCCGTTCGCTACGAATTGGCGCATTAACTGGCACGGATGACGACTCGTCGACCCGTTCACGCCGGTGGCCGGGTGTTGTAGGTCGAAAGAAACATTAAACGGGACCCTTGTATATCAGCCACCACTCGCTCTGTACCCACCACCCACACGCAGGCCCCAGCGCCAGAGGTAGTGTATAGGCAGGGCATGGCTTCATGCCCTGGCCTGAAAACCCCTCTTCCGAGGTACCTCGTTCTGGTCTGTCGCCCTGCCTCGTCTGACGCTAGGCTTACTCCAGACCGTTCCTCCATGAAGCGAGAGGAGGCCATATCATGCACTGCAGACGTTGTCAGGGCGTGATGAGGGAAGACCAGTTTTTCGATTTGGAGGGGACCCAAGGATTCATGTGGATGAGGGGCTGGAGATGTGTGCACTGCGGTTATGCCGTGGACCCATTGATCGACGCCAATCGCCGTTTGAACGCAGTGACCATGCGGGCACGGCCTCAAGAGGAGACAACGGAGAGAGGGTCCACCGGGAGACCGACAGGATCACACGGGTTGCCGCGTAGCGAAGAGCGCAGGGTGGTTGCTCGTTCAAACAGACCGTGATCAGCGAGCCAGTTTCACAGGCCAAAGAAGCAGCGGAGCGTCCCATGCAGTTCGTCAGGATTGGAGATCGAGCGATCAACCTGGACAACGTGGCACAGATTGAACTACGGGGTTACAACGATGGCACGATCGCCAAAGTCTATTTTGTCGGCCAAGGCTACAACAGCCCGTGCGTGCTCAGTGAAGAAGAAGCCAAGGAACTTTCTCATTATGTCGACTATGTCGCCGAACGACCCATCGGTCCTCCCTGACGTGCATGGCCTCCAGGCTCTGAGTGAAGCCCGACCGCACTAGCCTCACGTCGCGCTGTTGGATGGTGGTCTGCCGGAGGGGAGACGGCGTTGGCGTCCTCGAACGACTGAAGAAGTACCGGCTGCTGTCGGCCATTCCGGTAATGGTGGTGACGGGGGGGACCCTGCGGTAGCGGAGCCAAAGGCCCGGGAGTATGGAGCGATCGCATTTATCCAAAAACCCGTGAAGGCAGACGCAGTGATCGCAACCCTCCGCGGAGTCCTTAGTCAGCACGCGTGATCGAGAGGGGAAGGAGACAGCATGGCCGGGTTTGCCATACGGAAGCATCAACGGCTCAAGAAATTGGTGCCGGTGCGGTACCTTGGGGACGGGATGGCCGGTGAAGGCATCATCGAAGATCTTTCGCTGAGCGGGAGCTACATGACCGGCAATGCACCGGTCTCCGTCGGGATGACGCTCGCCCTGCAAATGTTTGTGCCGGGGGACCCAGAGCCGTTGCTGATCGATCGCGCCACGGTGATATGGGTCAAGGGGTCGGAGTTCGGGGTGGACTTCGACACGCCCCAGCCGCCGGTGGCCGAGCGAATCACCACGGTCATCTCCACGTTGGTCAGGACACAACAGGGTTCATTCCGCAAGGGATAAGAGAAGCGGGCAGGGATATTGTCCCCTTAAATTTGGAAAGGTCGGCTCAGGTCTCGGAGTACTCGATCTGGATGACCTGTACGGCGTGCCCACGCGTGAAGAGGTGTCGAGGCAAGGCTCACGTCACCGCGTCAGCCCCGCCGCCTCGCCCAATGGTCACTCTGCTCGATCTGGAGCGTGGCGACCATCGTGGAGTCCCCGATCCCTTTCGCCTTCAACAGATTTCCACACTGGCTCAACCGAGCGGGCTCACCCCGCCTTTTGTGCTAAATGTGTGCGAAAATCTGCACAATGGATCGAATGCTACAGCATGAATGGACTGTATAGAATCATCTCACGTCCTTGTGAGCAAAGAAGAAACGGGGAAACCTTCGCAACATCACGCCAGTGATATTTTGGTCTTTTCGCCCTTGTCAGGCGAAGACCGAGCCGTCTGCTCTCGCGTTTCCTCGTTCGCGCCTCCCCGAGGCGCATACCCAGCCCCGCAGCGACCAGACGCTCGCCCCTCGCTGATTGCGTATCAGCGGGCTGGAGCGGTAGCCGTTCAATTTCAATGGCCTAGCTGGGCCGGCTACTGCGAAGCTACCAAATTTAAAAGTTGGATGGAGTTTGGGAGCGTAACGGAGACGCACCTTGGCCGAAACGGCTAAAATATCCCATGGTGAAAACATCGCAATCAGTGAAACAGGTTGCCCCTCCGCGGGTCGAGGCACAACCCTCTGATTATTCTCGGAGATGTGATCGGCAGTACCTGGGGCTGTGCTCGTAATGTGCTATGTCCCGTGCACGAGCACTCCCCTGCCCGTCCGTTAACCAACTGTATATAGTACACTGCAGACCGGAGAGTCATCCCGGCATGAATAGCGGGATTGCTGTTTGGGAAATTCAAGAGGTTTTTAGGACAGGCCTCTGACCGGCACCTGTAACCGGATCAGGAGCTACGGCTGTCAGCCCCAGATGGTGAGTCATCGAGAACAGGACCGACTCAGCGCGCAGTGTGCGGTGGGGACATGATGATTTCGAGTGCGCAAAAGCCAAGGCTCACGCCAGAGCGCCATCCCTGGCCTCGGTCTCAATCAAAGGCGCTCTATGATGACGTGCTGAATCGAGCGAAGCAACGCTCGATACTACTCGATCCATCTGCATTATCTTTGCGCACACAGGCGTAGCGGCGTCTTTGTAGGAGGTGTTGTGCAGTTTGCTTTTATGCGCCGAACCCGAGGTTGGCTTGTAAACTCTTGCGGTGAAGCGATGGGTCAATTTTGAGGGGGCATGACGTTAAGCGCCTTGCGGGCCAGGTGAGCTTCGGCGCCTTCCGAATATTGGTCGAGGACCCGGTCAAACATCAGGCGCGCTTTGTGATAATCGCCAAGCCTTGAGTAGGTTTGGCCAATCTTAAACGTTGAGGCAGCAAGTTTGGGGCTCACGGGGTTATAGGAGCGGACATTGTAGAAGGAATTGAGGGCATCGTGATAGCGGCCTAGGCGGTACTGGCATTCTCCGATCCAGTATTGCGCATTCGCTGCTAACGCGGATTGGCGATGTACTTCAATAAACAGTCTGAACCCGGCCAGTGCCGCTTCATAGTCACCATGCGTAAATTCTTCCATCACGCGATCATACAAGTGCCGTGAAGTGTCCTGTCCTTTCGTAGATGCAGCAAGTGAAGGTGCTGTGAACCCCAATATGGAGATGACGAGAAACGTCCAAACCAGTTTTGTTCTCATAGTTCCCTCCTGCCGTTTTTGCTAACTACATAAGTACATACATTGAAACCTGTGTGCAATCGCAATACCAGGGATGACGATGAACGAAGAGGTTGAGAAAACACACTTCCCTAGTAAGCCTAGGCGTCGTTAACATCACGCATGAGTAATAAAAAGAGCACGCGTCATGGGGAAAAGACCACAGCGGGTTACGACGCTGACTTACTCTCCGGATCGATTGGGACGATCCCTCTCCCACCTGGTCAATTTCCTTTCCGAGATCCACGCCAGGAAAGTGGATCTCTTCATTCACCAACAAGGCATCGACACGACCACGCCAGCCGGCAAGGCGCTGTTCGGGGTGATGGGAGTCTTCGCCGAGTTTGAACGATCGATGATCCGAGAAAGGGTGCGGTCAGGTATCAAACGTGTCAGAGCGACGGGCCAACGCTGGGGTAGGCGGACGATCGAGGAAACTGACCCTGCGGTCCGCACAAGGATTCTTGAGCTTCGGCAACAAGGCCTCGGGATGGCTGCGATCGGTAAACGGTTAGGACTAAGTTCGAGAACCGTGTGAAGGTTCCTGCGGGGAGTCGCGGCCAAATCAAAGGGCGGCGTGACATAGGTTTTCAGGTTCGATATGTGGCTCCCCCGGAAGAAACACTTTTGTCAAAGCGGAAAGTGGACGACCTGCGGTTTACGAATTTCCCCGGGTAATGCTCCCACATCTCCATCCTCACAACTAGGCGCCTACCTTGCTCCCTAGAATTTCGCTCTTGTGTATGCCTGTCGCGAGGATCGTCAGGAGGAACGTGCACAGTGAGTCGGGGAGAGTACATATCGCCGACATTTGCGATCGACGAAGAAGCCGCGTTCGATTGGACGCAGTCTATAGCACGGACGAGACCCAACTTTGAGCTGGAATAGCGAGCAAGGGGCATGCGCACTGCCGGAGTACTTTTTCACTATGACTGCCTCGCAGGGCATCGAGAAAGCCGTTGTGGCCTTCGGTGGACATGACGATGAGGTTGGCTTCTGTTGTGCGAGCGGTCTGCAGAATGACTTCAATGATGTCGCCCACCTGTGACAACCTGGTCCATTCCCATCCCGGGAGCTCCGGACAGTCAAGCTCCGGCATGGAGCTGCCGTCGCCCACGCGGAGAACTGTGAACCGGCCGGTGGGACAATTCAGCTGCTGCGCGATTCGGACGGCGGCCTGAATTGCAGGCTGCGCGTTCGGAACTTGGGCGACAGGGATGACGATGTTTTTGAGTGACACGACACCGTCTTGAAACGACACGAACCCCTTCACACCTGCGGGAACAAAGAGCGTCATTTGACGTGATTTCCTGGCTAGCGGTTGGGCGACGGATTTCTCCTGCCACAGGCCTCGCCCTTTGTCCTGATGTGTAGCGAGGACAATCAGGTCGGTGGGATGCTGCTCGAGGAACCCCAACACCGATTTCACCGGATCCTTCTCCTTGGTGATAACCTTCCGGACATTGATCCCCAGCTCAGGCACAGCGGACCTGGGGCTGTTCTTCGGAAGCAATCCCCACCGCTCGAGTGTCTGTCGCATGCCAGGGAACTCCATCCAATCCTGTTCCTCACCGCTCGACACGTGGAGCATGGTGAGCGTGGCTTTGGCGATCAACGCAGCCTTGAGGGCATGGGCGAAGGCGATGTCGCTCTCAGGGCTAAAGTCTGTAGGATGAAACACGTGCTGCAGAATCGGTGTGTTTAGAGACATCTTGCTCATGGACCTTCTCCCGTTGACCAATGTCTTGTAACACAAATAGTGAGAATTCATAAAGCCGGTAGATTTCACGGCGACAAAGTGGCCGGACTGGACGCGAGCCACCAGACAGGCTGGACCGGCCTCGTTGCCAAAACCATCCAGGGCCACACAGGAAGAAAATCACTAGCATGACCTGCGGTTTGTTAGCACTCACAGGTCTGGACACAAATGTAACCTGTGTCAATCCTTGAAGAGTCTGAATGTTAGTCATGATATTTAGGCTGTCCAAAATCCTTGTTTGGTTTCAGGTCCCTAGACATCGATTTTTCAGGGCTTTGTCCTAATCTTCGTGAGCGTTCACAAACAACTATTTTTGACTTCTGTATTACCGACAGATTTGAATAGGCAGCAAAAATGTCCTTCATCGTATACTGAGAGGTGTCACGACTCTACCTGCCTTCCACTGGAATTCTTCATGGCCTAATAGCCACCTTCAATACCCCATCGCGCCGATCACCAAAAATCCCATACCCTTCCGCAATTTGATCAAGTAGAAAAGTATGCGTGAGGAGTGGCCGAAGATCAACACGCCCTCGTCTCACCGTTTCCATTAGTCGCCGCATCCGCTCTTTTCCGCCTGGGCAAAGAGTCGTCACAATGCGATGATCACCGATCCCCGCCGCGAACGCGTCGTAAGGCATCTGAAGTTTCCCCGAATACACACCGAGGCTAGAGAGCGTACCGCCGGGCCTCAAGCAGCGCAGTGCGTTCTCAAAGGTCTGTTGGGTTCCCAGCGCCTCAATCGCTACATCTACGCCTCCATCTGTTAAACGTTTTATTTCAGCCACGACGTCTACAC
>JAENWB010000233.1:0-15993 GCA_016650275.1 Nitrospiraceae bacterium
TACGGGACCTGGCGCCTTCCATTTTTTTTCCACGGAGGAGGAAGCTCTGGAGAGCTTCTCCATCTGCATCAGAGGAACAATCTATGAAAACAATTATTTAGCGTGAAAAGACGGAACCAAATCAGCCTGTCAGATGCCGAAAAGCTGACCCAGGCTGAAGGCTGAAGGCGAGAGCAATGATGGAGCAGATGGTAAAAGGGGAAAACCATGATTACTTTTAGGGACTGATAGCTGTGTTACTGAGCTTGTATCTTCTCTGATACACGCTGTTTGGCCTGTTGGATACGTTCTTCCTTAGTGGGGTCTCCCATCCCCAGTTCACGGAATCGGTCCATCAGCTTATTATTGGAAGGATCAAGTTCCAGCGCATGGAGCCAGGCCTCGCGGGCCTCTGACAGGTTTTGTTGCTTGGCGTAAATGTCACCGAGATGTTCATAGAGGACCGGGTCATCCCCGGCGAGCGCAACAGCACGCTTCATCTCCGTCAGGGCCTCGGTGAACAAGCCTGACTTAAACAAGGCCCAGGCGAGGCTATCGATATAGTATCCATTGCTCGGTTTGAGGGTGACAGCCCGCTTGGTCAGGGAGAGCGCTTGGTCGATCTTGACCCCCCGCTCCGCATAACTATACCCCAGATAATTGAGTGCATCGGCATGATGGGGTTCCAGCTTGATCGCGGTCTCCATGACGCGCTCTACGTCATCGAATCGATTGAGCTTGTCATAGACCGTGCCAAGATTGAAGTGCAAATCAGCGCTCTTGGGGTTCTGGCTGATGCCTTCCTCCAAAGCCTTTGCCGCATCGTCGAACCGGTCCTTCTGAAGATAGGTCAAGCCCAGCACGATGTGGGCTTCAGGCTGTTTCGGATTAATCGTGATGGCTTGGTTCAAGTGTGTAACGGCTTCAGGAAATTGCTTCAATCGATAGAACAACAGGCCGAGATGCAGATGTCCTTCGAAGTAGGACGGCTCAAGTTGAACGTTAAACGTATAGGTCTCAATGGCTTTCTTCGCGTCCTTGGACTCCTCGTAGAGAAATCCAAGATAATCTCTGATTTTGAGCTCCGTCGGACGCGCCTTGAGAATCTGAATTAGTTGATCGATGGCCTTGGGGTATTCCTTCTCTTCCCCGTACAGAAGCGCCAGTCGAAGCTGGGCATCGAGATCCGAAGGGTCCTCCGACAGCAAATCATTCAATTCCTTCCTGGCACCCTGATAATCCTTCGTGGCCACATAGAGTCGAACCAGCTGGTGCCGGATATCCCGGTTTCGCGGGTTCACCGTCTGGAGATATTTCCGTAGCACGGCGACCGCGCGATCCTGGGCCTGCCGCGACTCATAGACCGAGGCGAGCGCAAGATAGGCTGGTTCAAACGAGGCATTGACTGCAATCGCCCGCTCCAAACTCGCCGCCGCCTCTTCCCCCTTCCCCGCATCGAGGAGCATACGCCCCAGGTGATAATGGCCAACGGCCGATTCGGGAGCCAACGCCAAGCCGGCTCGAATGGCCTGCTCCGCCTCGGACTTCCGCTTCAGATTCATGAGCAACAGACCCTTTGTAAAGTAGGGATCGCCGGAGGTCGGATCAAGATCGATCGCGCGATCCAACAGAGTCACCGCACGCTCCCCTTGTCCCGAACTGGCTAAAATACCTGCCATCTGCGTGAGCAACTGACCATCTTGGCTCGATCCCTCTGCCGCTTGCTCCGCATAGCGGACGGCATTGGGCATATCGCCCAGCGAAAAATAGAGACCGGCCAGCCTAGCTTTCACAGACTGGGACGCCGGATCTGCCTTCAGTGCGGCTTGATATTCCTGAATCGCACGATCCATGTCCTGCGCAAGCTCGGCTTGGTACCCCAGCATAAAATGATAGGACGCGGAGGCATCGGGGGGATGAACCGACGGCGTAGCCTTTGGCGTGCCGGCAGGAGCAGCCATCTTGTCAGGAGTCTGCGGCGCGGCGGAGCAGGCCACCACCATCAGAGAGATCAGCACGCACATCACACCAGAGAGCACAGTGAGACCTCGACGGTCCGCCGTTCGGCTCGGAATGACTCGTGTCGTGATCAATCGCACGATCCTCTCGGTGGATTTAGAGTAACGGCTCAGGTGTTCAGGCTGAAGGCTAAAGACTAAAATCCTTCAGTCTTCAGCCTATCTACCTGCGTAGCTCAGAAAGATTATACGAGTGGGGTGACACAGGGTCAAACGACTTCTCGATTGTCGAGGCTCTCGAACTTCGCGAAACGGTCGTGGAAGAAGAGTTCCTTTCGACCTATCGGGCCGTTCCGATGTTTACTCACGAGAATATCGGCAATGCCTTTCCGTTCGGAATTCTGGTCATACACGTCCTCCCGGTAGATAAACATGACGACGTCGGCATCCTGCTCAATCGCGCCACTTTCGCGAAGATCGGCCAGCATGGGAATCGGTGGCTTCCGGGCTTCCACCGCACGGCTGAGCTGCGACAGCGCGACGACCGGCACATTGAGCTCCTTGGCCAAGGCTTTCAGCGAGCGAGAGATATCGGAGATTTCCTGCTGACGGGATTCCGAATCGCTCCGCCCCTGCATCAGCTGGAGATAGTCGACAATCAATAAATCCAGCCCCCGTTCGGCCTTCAACCGACGAGCTTTACCCCGCATCTGCTGCACAGAGATGCCGCCGGTGTCATCGATATAGATCGGCGCTTGTTCCAGCCGGCCTGCCGCCTCAGCAAGACGCCACCAATCCTCTTTCTGGAGCTTGCCGGTTCGGAGGGCATGCGAATCGACTCGCGCCTCTGAACTCAACATGCGCAGTACGATCTGCGGCTTTGACATTTCCAGGCTAAAAATTCCAACCACGGTGCCCGCGTGGATGGCGGCATGTGTCGCCATCCCCAGCGCCAGGCTCGTCTTTCCCATGCTGGGCCGCCCCGCGATCACCACGAGATCGGAGGGTTGGAGCCCCGCCGTGATGTCGTCGAGGTCGTAAAAACCGGTGGGAACGCCCGTGATATGTTCTTTTCGCTTTGACAGCTTGTCGACGAGGTCGAGACTTTCCTTAATGATGGCATTAAGGGGGGTGAACGACCGATCCAGCTTCCCTTGGACGATGCCGAACACCGACCGCTCCGCGAAATCGAGCAGGTCGTCGACTGAAGAGGTGCCTTCGTACCCGCGCGTGAGGACTTCCGTGGAGGTATGGATCAGCTCTCGCAACAGCGCCTTGTCGCGCACAATCTTGCAATGGTAACGAATATTGGCGGAGCTGGCCACGCTCTGCACAAGCTCTGCTAAATAGGCTGCGCCCCCGATGGCCTCAATTTCTCCCTGCGCCTTCAATCGTTCCGTCAGCGTAATCTGATCGATCACTTCTCCGACTTCCGACAATTCCAGCATCGCACGATAGATCTTCCGATGCGACGTGCGGTAGAAGTTCTCTTCGACCAGCAATTCCATCGCCTTGGCCATCGCGCTATTGTCGAGAAGGACTGCGCCGAGAACCGATTGCTCAGCCTCCACATTCTGAGGGGGCAGTTTGGGCTGGGACAGATCGACGGCCGACATGGATTTCATGACCGTTCCTTTACCTGCCGCCGAGACCGACGAGCCGCGGTCACCAAGTCGGCGAGCCCCATCTTCTTCGAAAGACGACTCAGGTTGCCGGATCGGTGGCCATGCATGTGCGCAGCGAGGGGCTCGACCACCAGCACATCATCATGATCCATCCCTGGCGCACCGACCACCACCACGGCCGCCGCCTGCTGGGCCAACCCCGCCGTCACTGCGGCAGACACGAGCGCCGCGTCGCTCCCCTTCATCGTCTGCTGCACTACTCGGGAGCGAGTCCGACGCAACTGCGCTGCGACCGCCGTCAACAACCGAGTGGCCCGGCGTGGCGCAGCCACAAGATAGTCGACTCGCGACGATACCGATCCTTCCTCGGGGAACTGCACTGTGCGGAAGAGCCGATCAACGTCCAACCCAAATCCGGTTGAGGGCAGTGGCCGGCCAAATCGACCGATCAAGTGATCGTACCGTCCGCCGCCTCCTAACTCCGCCCCCATCCCTTCGGCAAACACGTCGAAGACAACCCCATCATAATAGTCGAACCCGCGGAATTCCCCAAGATCCAGGAGCAGCAATTCCCGGTGGCCTGCCGCACACAACAGATGATACACCTGGGCAAGCCGTTCGAGCGGAGCGGCCAATGCCGGATCGCCGGCCGCGAGAACCCGTCCGCGTGCCAGCACTTCCTCTTGACCGTACAGCTCGGGCGCTTCCCGAATGGCGCGCGCCGAAGTTTTGGAGATACGCTCGTTCGCAAGAATCTCTTCGAGTCTCGGAAGATCTTTTCGCGCAACCGCCTGCTCTGCCAACTTCTGCCCCTGCGCAGACAATCCGGATCGGATCAGGAGCCCCTTAATAAATCCCACATGGCCAAGAGACACTTTAAAAGACTGAAGACCGATCGTACGGAGACACTCGACCATCAAATCAATGACTTCGCTGTCGCTCGTGACATCGTCCAGGCCAATGAGTTCGGCTCCGACCTGAAAAATTTCTCGACCACGCCCAGCATGTTCCTGCTCGTAGCGGAAGACGGACGTTCGATAGGAAAGACGCAACGGCAACGCCGTGCCCGTAAGCCCCATTGCGACCGTCCTGGCTATCTGCGCCGTGGCATCCGGACGGAGCAGTAACGTCCGCCCCGTCGTACGATCGACGAATTGATAGCAGTGCTCGATCAGTTCCGGCTCAAGCCCCGGAGCCAAGACGTCGAGATACTCGAACGTGGGAAGAATGATCTCATCGTAGCCCCAACGGTTGACTTGAGCGAGTAACTGTTCTTCAAGGCGACGGACCTGCTTCGCCGCGTGAGGAAGAATCGTCGCCATGCCCACGGGGACGAGCGAGCGCTCGCGGGACGACGGGACTTGGCCCGAAGAAAGGCGGAGCTTCGGAGGAGTGGAGACCATTGCTGACCTGATTGATGGCGCGCGGGGTTAGGACAGAGCCGCGACTTTGACTGAGAGAATGTCCTTGCTGGATTTGATCGCCTCTAGCACCGTGTTCGGGAAGACCGCATCGGATCCAATGATGAGCAGCGCGTTTCCACCCCGCTTCTCGAGTGCGCATTGCATCCTGACGATGTTGATCTGATTGTCACCGAGCACCTTCCCCACCATCCCGATCACCCCTGGACGATCGATGTTGAGGATCAGAAGCACGTGTCCCTCCGGCACAACCTCAACTTTGAACTGATCAATCTCAACAACGCGCGGATCTTTCTTGTGATACAGCGTGCCGGCCACCTGGTAGGATTTCTTACCGGCCTCCACGCGCACACGAATCAAGCTGGTGAAATCGCCCGCATCGGAGCTCTTCACTTCCTTCACTTCAATCCCACGTTCCTTCGCGACGATCGGCGCGTTCACGTAGTTTACAGGCGCTTGCATAATCGGGTTCAACAATCCCTTCAACACGGCGATTGTGAGCGGCGCAATGGAGAGGGTCGTCACCTCTCCGCTATATTCGACCGTCACGCGTTCAAGCCCCCCTTCGCAGAGCTGTATCTGCAACTTCCCCAGCTGCTCCGCGAGCGAGAGATACGGCTGCAGCCGCGGCAACAATTCAGGGGAAACGGAAGGAACGTTCACCGCTCCACGGGCTATCCCATTTTTGAAGTAATCGACAACCTGTTCAGCGATCCCAACCGCCACGTTTTCCTGGGCCTCCATGGTCTGCGCGCCAATGTGAGGTGTGCACAGAAAATTGTCCAAGGTTAACAGCGGATGGTCTGGCTTCACCGGCTCTTCTTCAAATACGTCGAAGGCCGCCGCCGCCACTCGCTTGCTCTTCAAGGCTTCGAATAGATCGCCCTCGTGAATAATTCCACCGCGGGCACAATTCACGATCATCACGCCGGGTTTCATCGTCCCAATCACTTGTGCATTGATGAGGCCCTTGGTTTCAGGCGTCAATGGCGTATGCACGGAAATAATGTCGGCGCGTCGGAACAACTCGGCCAGTTCCACCATCTCGACGCCCATGCTCTGAGCCCGATCCGCCGCCAAATACGGGTCGTACGCGATGACGCTCATGCCCATGCCCTGGGCGAGCTTCGCCAGATACCCACCGATCTGTCCGATACCGACGATGCCGAGAATCTTGTTATAGAGCTCAACGCCCATGAACTTTTCTTTTTCCCACTTGCCGGCCTTGATCGACGCCGTCGCTTGGGGAATACGCCGGCTCATGGCGCAAATCATCGCCATGGCATGCTCAGCAGTGGTGACCGTATTGCCGCCCGGCGTATTCATGACCACGATGCCGCGACGGGTGGCCGCAGGGGTATCGACATTGTCCAACCCCGACCCGGCCCGCCCGACGACTTTCAGGCACTCGGCTGCTGCGATCAACTCCGCCGTGACTTTCGTTCCGGATCGCACGATCAAGCCATCGGCGTCTTTGATCTCTTTGAACAACTCCTCTTTCGACATTTTGGATTTCACCACCACGGTAAAACCAGCCTTCTCGAGGAGTTCGACGCCTTGCTTCGACAGACTATCGCTGATCAGAATTTTCATAGGGACCCGCCTATTTCACCATCAAGATTTCTTGCGCCTTCGCGACACCGCTTCCAAGCTTCACGGGATGCCCCAGTCCTTTGAGCACCATTTCGATAGCGGCCACCCCCATGATGATATCGAAGCGGTCCATGTACCCCATGTGGGAGACCCGGAAGATCTTCCCCTTCAAATGGTCTTGTCCACCGGCCGCCGTCATGCCGTATTGAACACGCAGGTTCTTATAGATAGCCTGCCCGTCCACGCCTTCCGGCGCTAAAATGGCAGTGAGCGCATCGCTGGGCGAGTCTTTCGCAAGTAGCGCCAACCCGGCGCCCTGCACCCCTTCACGCATGGCTTTCGCAAGCATGGCTTGGCGGGCGAACATTCCCTCAAGCCCCTCCGCCTTCATCATCTTCAGTACTTCCTGCAAGCCGACGATGAGGGACACGGCCGGCGTCCAGGCCGTCTGGTTCTTCTGCTGATTTTCATGCTCTTTCTTGAAATTGAAATAAAACGCCGTGTTTTTCGCTTTCTCCGCCAACTGCCAAGCTTTATCGCTCACGCTCACAAATGCAAGGCCCGGCGGGAGCATCAGCGCCTTTTGCGACCCCGTAATGACGACATCGATCCCCCATTCATCGGTCTTGATGTCGAACACTCCGAGGGCAGTGATGGCATCGACCACAAGAATGGTTTCGCCATAGGGCTTCACGATCTCCGCAAGAGCCTTGACGTCGTGCGCCACACCGGTGGAGGTTTCACTCGCCTGCACATACACCGCTTTGATTCCAGGATCTTTTTTCAGCGCATCGGCTACCATTTGGGGATCGACGGCTCGCCCCCATTCCACCTTGATTTCGGTCACCTCGGCGCCGAACGTCTTGCAGAGCTTGGTCCATCGTTCCCCAAACTTCCCCCCGTTAATGGTGAGGGCCTTATCGCCGGGGGAGAGAAAGTTAGACACTGAACCTTCCATGCCTCCGGTTCCGGAAGCCGCCAGCATGAGCACGTTGTTTTTTGTTTGGAACAGCCACTTGAGTCCATCACGGACCTCCGCGAACACCTTATCAAACTCGGGGGCACGATGATGGAACATGGGCCGCGCCATGGCCAGCAGCACTTCAGGGGGCACAGGCGTCGGACCGGGAGCCAGCAAATACCGCTTCAGCATCGACTGATCCTCCTAATTCCGGATGAAGCGTGAAAAATCTTACGCGGGAAGGAGGGACGATACCATTGCCTCCCAAAAGCTGTCAAGGCGAGGAACCGTGTAGACACGCGTGTTTTCAGACTATTGCGGCCTGCTGATGCCGGCGTGACTTCCGCTCACAATTATGTTTGTGAAAACGTAAGATGGTCTGGCTTCTGGGCTACCACAGGAGGGGCGTCATACCCCTTGCAAATCCTTGACAAGAGCGCAGTCCGTCGATAGTCTAGCCTCACAGGACATGACAAACCTCACACACAATACTGATTGCCATCGCGTTCCGATGACGCCACTCAGGCCCGGTCATGCCATCCTCCCGATGGCTCTCTTCCTCGGAATGTGGCTCAGCTTCTCCACTCCTCTTATAATGGTAGTGGAAGCGGCAACTCCCTCCGAACCAGCTATGGGTGACCCTTCTACGCTTGTGGACGAGAACGCAGCGACGGAAGACGACCCAGACGCGAATCTGGTCCCCCTCGATACCGAGGGACCGCTACCGGAGGCCACTACCCCTCCCACAGCAACGATTAGCAGCGTTCCGAGAACTGAAGACCTCTTACAGCTGAACCCGGCGGAAAACTCACCGGCGACCATGCGGTTTTCAGAAGCCTTGAATCCTCCGGCTGAACTTGCCCAGACACAAGACCCTTCCAGGAATGCCACGGATCAGGCGGAATATGCGAGCTACAATGTTCCGATTGTCATGGACTCCTCAGTCCAGGCCCACATTCGCTACTTCAATACGGCCATCCATGGTCGCTTCGAAGAGTGGCTCCTCCGACTCAGCCGCTATCAGCCCCTTGTCGAGACAATCTTCACGGAGTTTCACCTCCCCAGTGATCTGGTCTACCTCTCACTGGTGGAAAGCGGATTCAACCCTTACGCGTACTCACGAGCCAAAGCCACGGGCCCCTGGCAGTTCATGAAGGGCACGGCCAAGGCCTATGGCCTCCGCGTCGACACTTATGTTGATGAACGTCGGGATCCCATCAAGTCAACGGTGGCTGCGGCACGCTACCTCCGCGATCTCTACGACCTCTTCGGTACCTGGCCGCTCGCGATGGCCGCCTACAATGCCGGAGAAGGTAAGGTGATGCGAGCCCTCCACAAGGCCCGGGCCGAAAGCTTTTCCGAGATTTCAAAAACACGATTGATTCGACGAGAGACGAAGGAGTACGTGCCGCGGTTTATGGCCGCAACGATCATTGCGAGGAACCCCGACCGATACGGCTTCACTCAGGAATCTGCCGCACCGCATCAATTCGATGAAGCGATCATCGCACGAACCGTCCATTTCCGGGCGATTGCCAATGCCACCGGCATTCCCTATGAAGAGCTCCGGCTCTTAAATCCCGAGCTGCGGCGAGACGCGACACCCCCCGGCGACGAGGCCTATCACCTGAAGGTTCCGGTGGGAATTAAAGCGAAAGTGGAACAGCTGATTGACCACATCCCGACCTATAAGTTCCCGCGGCTTCCGGCAAAGGCTCAGTTTGCATCAGCCGGACCTTCTCACTGGTATAAAGTCCGCTTGGGAGACACCCTGGGAAAACTGTCGAAACGGTTTCGCATCCCGCTCAAGACGCTCAAGACGAAGAATAATCTCTCCGGCCCGACGATTCGACCTGGTGACTTTCTCGTTATCAGCCGCTAAATTCGACGCCCCTTTCCGCCGATCCACAGAACGGACCAAGCCGAGAGCCGGGACACCAACAGACCTGAGTGTCTAGGATTTTTTCTTGCCTGCTGAGGAAGGAGGAGGCGAAGAACTCTTCTGTGGCGCAGCAGTGGCCGGGGCCATCGACGTCGAGGCAGGCGTTGGTTCCTGCGATTTCATGGCATCCATGATCTTGGTCCGAATCGTCGCCTCACTGGTGAAGGGAGAGTTCGGATAGGTCTTTATCAGTTCCTGATAGCGAGCCAAGGCCCCCTCAGGCCGCGATTGGGATTCTTCCAGCCGGGCCAACTCAAATAACGCCTGATCCCGGTTCAACGTACGGGGAGTCTCCAAGATGGCGGTGAGTGCCTTCACTGCTTGATCCCGGTCTCCCTTGAGCAAGTATACATAGGCCAGACGTTGTTGCACCAACCCAGCCATTGAGGGATTCGAACTATATAAGGCAAGAAATCGCTGAAAGGCCTCAATGGCCTGGCTCAGTTCATTGGCCTGGACCAACGTATTCCCCAAATGATACAAGGCGAGTGGTGCCGTGGGGGTCCGTGGATATTGATCGACGATTTGCCGATACCTCGCGATCGCTTCCTTGAGCGCATGATCGGCCTTTTGAGGATCGTTGGCAGAAGGAGCAGTCAAGAAGCGCATCGCCTCACGTTCAAGGTCTTGTGCCTGCTGCACAGCCTGGCGGTCCACATAAAAAACCCCTCCGACCACGGCAGCCGCAAGCACCAACACTCCCAGGCCGACCAGTAAGGGGCGTCGATAATCCTGTGACCTGTGCAGCACATGGTCAAGCCAGCTCAACATGTGGGCTTCATCGACCGGAAGAGTTTTCGCTGGGACCTTGATACGGTAGCTCATGGACGGATTCGTCGGAGAGGGCGGGGCCCGTTTCCTCAAATTGTGTGCGCGCCTTATACTAAGGATGTCACGATTTTGTCAATGAGGCAGCAGCGGCTGGTCGGTTCTCAGAAGGCACACCATCTCCCATCTTTAACGACGGGCCACGTCACATGTTTGAAAAACAACTCAACGAATTGGCTGCAAAACATCTGACCAGGCGCCTCACTCCGCTCCATTCCGGAGTCGGTCCGGTGGTTGAGATGGCAGGACGCCAGATCCTCCTGCTCGCCTCGAACGACTATTTGGGGCTGGCCATGCACCCGGAAGTGATTCAGTCCGCCATCGAGGCGACACAACGGTTTGGCGCCGGAGCCGGAGCCGCTCGGTTGATCTCAGGCTCGTTGTTACCTCATCAAGAACTGGAATCTGCTCTGGCACAGTTCAAGGGAACCGAAGCCGCACTGACATTTAGCTCCGGCTACCTTGCCAACATCGGGATCATCCCTGCACTGATCGGACAAGGCGGATTGATTCTGGCCGATCGCTTGTGCCATGCCAGCCTAATCGACGGCTGTCGTCTGAGCGCAGCCGACTTTCGAATCTATCGCCACAACGATACCAATCACCTACAGTCCCTTCTGGCCAAAAGACGCCGGGCGCGACGCACTCTGATTGTGACCGACGGCCTGTTCAGTATGGATGGCGACCTCGCGCCGTTACCCGAACTAAGTCGGTTAGCCCAGGACTATGAGGCCGACCTCTATATCGATGATGCCCATGGCACGGGCGTGATGGGACCGTATGGACGAGGAACGGCTGAACATTTCGGCCTTGATACACAGATCCCGTTTCAGATGGGGACCTTGGGCAAAGCCTTCGGCAGCAGTGGCGCCTACCTCGCTGGGCCCTCGACATTGATCCGCTATCTCATGAATACGAGCCGGTCCTTCATCTTTACCACGGCACCTCCACCGAGTTCAGCGGCTGCCGTCACGGCAGCGTTACGAGTCATGCAACGCGAGCCGGAACGACGTGCGCGCCTGTGGGCCAACCGTGAACGGTTGTTCTCAGGCTTGACACACTTGGGATTCAGCCTGTCCCCCAGCGTCAGTCCGATCATGCCGATCCTCGTCGGCAATGCCGCAACCGCACTCTCGTTTGCCGAGCACCTGTTCACAGAAGGCGTGTATGCTCCGGCGATTCGTCCTCCTACCGTTCCGGATGCCACCAGCCGCATCCGCGTCACGGTGACATCCGAGCACACCTCCAGCCACATCGATCACGCCCTCACCGCATTTCAGCGCGCAGGGCAATCGGCGGGACTGATCTGATCGAACACCGCGCTTGCGTACTGAACCATCGAAGAATTCATGCGCCGCTTCCGGCTATTTCCTTGCTTTCTCATCACCCTGTGGCATGATGCTCCCAAGTAGCCTTGAGGTTCGTCAGGCCATCATCTCACTACCATTTCTTATCGAGGAGTCCTCTTCATGGATATTTCGAAGCTCCTGACCTTCACGGCAAAGGAAGGCGCATCGGATTGTCACATCAGCGCCGGCGAGCCACCGATGATCCGTGTGAACGGGGACCTCAAGAAACTCGATCATCCCGCGCTGACCACGGAAGAGACGCACTCGCTGGTCTACGACATGATGAGCGATACCCAGCGGAAGAATTTCGAGGAAAAGCGCGAGTGTGATTTCTCCTTTGAACTGGGCGACATCGCCCGATTCCGCGTCAATGTCTTCGTCCAAAGCCGTGGGCTTGGCGCCGTCTTCCGGAACATTCCCACCGAAATCATTCCGTTGGAGAAGCTCGGCATGCCTCCGATCGTGCGACAGCTCTGCGATCGGGAAAAGGGGCTGGTCCTGGTGACCGGCCCAACCGGATCTGGTAAATCGACGACGCTGGCCGCTATGGTCGATTACTTGAACAACACATTCGAAGGCCACATCCTCACAATCGAAGATCCGATCGAATTCGTCCACAAGACGAAGAAGTGTCTAGTCAACCAGCGGGAGTTGGGAGTGCATACCCTGTCGTTCGCGAATGCGCTGAGGTCCGCTCTACGCGAAGACCCGGACATCATCCTCGTGGGTGAAATGCGCGACCTGGAAACCATCCAGCTCGCGTTGACTGCGGCGGAAACGGGCCACTTGGTCTTTGGCACGCTCCACACCTCCAGCGCGCCAAAAACCATCGACCGCATCATCGACGCCTTTCCCCCCAACCAACAGTCCCAAATTCGCACACAGCTCGCAGAAGCCTTGGAAGCGGTCATCACGCAGACCCTGCTGAAGAAAAAATCTGGCGGGCGTGTCGCCGCCCTCGAAATCATGGTCGCCACAACCGCGGTCCGGAATCTCATCCGAGAGGGCAAGTTACACCAGATACCCGGGATCATGCAGGCCAGTCAGAAAGACGGTATGCAAACGATGGACATGGCGCTGTTCGATTTAGCGTCCCGTGGACTCGTCACCAAAGGCGAAGCCCAATCGCGCAGCATGAATCCCAATCTGTTTGGATCGTCAATGGGCGGCGCGGCCTAAGATACCTGGCAGGAAACACGGGGGTAGAGATGGATGTCCGCAGTCTTTTGAAAGTCATGGTGGATCAAGAAGCGTCGGACCTGTACCTGACCGTCGACTCGGCTCCCGCCTATCGCGTCCACGGCTCGACACAACGAACCGACGCGCCCCCGTTTACCAATGAACAACTCGAAGCCCTCGCGCTGGCGCTCATGCGCGGTCAGCAGCGTGGGGAATTCGAGGAAAAGATGGAAATGAACCTGGCCCTCTACTACAAGGAGCTGGGCCGTTTTCGTGTCAATATTTTTCGGCAGCGAGGGAACGTCGGCTTGGTCTTTCGGCATATCAAAGCCGAGATCCAAACCGTCGAGCAGCTGGGCTTGCCTCCGATTGTAAAAGACATCGCCATGACGAAGCGCGGGTTGGTGCTGGTAGTCGGAGCCACCGGTTCAGGAAAATCCACCACCCTCGCAGCCATGATCGACCACCGAAATACCATCCATCCAGGCCATATCGTGACCGTGGAAGACCCCATCGAGTTCGTCCACAATCATAAGCGATCGCTGATCACGCAGCGAGAAGTTGGCTTCGACACGCTCTCATTTCAAAATGCGCTTAAGAATACACTGCGGCAGGCACCGGATGTGATTCTGATCGGCGAAGTCCGGGACACGGAAACGATGGAAGCCGCGATCACCTTCGCGGAAACCGGGCACCTCTGCATCGGGACCCTCCACTCAAACAATGCGAACCAGGCCATCGAGCGCATCATGAATTTTTTCCCGGTGGAGCGGCATGCACAGATCTATCTCCAGTTGTCGCTCAATCTTCGCGCCATCATCTCTCAGCGGCTTGTGCCATCCGTGGACGGGAAGCGAGCCCCGGCACTGGAAATCATGCTCGACACCCCCCGCATTAAGGATCTCATCAAGAAGTCCGAGGTCGATTCGCTCAAAGAAGCGATGGAACAAGGGGTGGAGGAAGGCTGTCAGACGTTCGACCACGTCCTGTTCCAGCTATATAAGGAGGAGCGGATTTCCCTCGAGCAGGCCTTGATCAACGCCGATAGCGCCAACAATCTCCGGCTCAAGATCAAGATCGAAGGTCTGAGAGGGGACGATGCGATCAACGCGCTCCTTGATAAAAAACCAGGTGCCTCCTCGACCGGTGCCTTTAAGATCCAGGGGGGAGCCTCGGGAAACGTGACCCCTCTGCGTAAACGATAGCCCTCCTCACCACCCACACTCCTCGTCACCAATCCAGCGAGGATCGCCGCGCTTACTGAGCAACCGTGTCTCCTTGCCGCCCAAGATACGACGCAATCTTCTCCAGCGCGAGGGCGCTGAGCTTCGCGCCATACCAGGTCGGCATCGTGCCGGCCGGATATCCCGGCACGACAAACACGTCCGGTTCGATGACCGATTCGATCACATAATCATGCACTGTTTTCGCGTGGCCTCGGTAAGCCGGATCGGCCAATCGCGCAGGCCCCGTGGTGCCTAATAGAAGGGGCGGCCCTACGCGCCCATCGGCCCCTGGAATACCCGGAACGCTGTGGCACACCGCGCAGCCGGCTCTCGTAAAGATCTCTGCGATCGGTTCGTCTCCGGTGACCAGCGGAACTCTGTCCGGGACAAGCGCTGCCACCGATGAAACAGGCACCGGCGTCACCGAAGAGAAATTGGTGGAACGGAGGGCCAACAACGACCCCAGTATCAGTACAATCACGATGAGGGGTGTGATCAATCGTTCAGGCATGGAAATGGTCGCAGGAAAAGTCCGGCATGGTCGAGGTGCGAGGAACCAATATTGCTGGCCGAGCCAGGCTATCTACGGCACCGCTGACTGGGTACTGAAACAGTCCGCCAGCCTATCTTGTTCATTTGGTCTGTCTCGTCTATTTGGTTGAACCAGATGAACCAGAAAGACCAGACAGACCGGGCTTGTACCATACCTGTGGACCATCGACAATCTGTCGTGCCTACATAATTTTCCCGCAGCCTGCTAGAAGAAGCGACCCAGCCGCCGCTAGCCAGTGTATCCAGCTCACGCGACAAACTCAACGGAATGAGAAGACTATAACAGCAAGTCGGCTACCGAGAGGAAGAGAGGCAGGATTGGTGTCCCCAACGGGATTAGAGGCAGTTTGCCAAGGTCCTAATAGCTCATGGTGCATCCCGTTTCAAGGATTCGTGGAGGCGGATTGACAAAACAACATGTTAAGTCAGCCGTCTGGAGACAAATCCGGCTATGTGGGCTGGGACGAAACAAGCGTTAGACCTGCGGTTTACGAATTTCAAAACCTCCAAATGGGATCGCTATCCTATCCTAGGGATGTTGTCTCCAAACCTTGAGTTGAAAAACATTTCGGCTCCGCACTGTGCGCTTGAATGTGAGCTTCAACTGCCGTTTCTAGGATAATAGGACAGTAGGTGGATGAACTGGTCTATTGTGACCGGAGGACCGGGAAACGGCGACGGATCGGGCGGCGGGGGCGGATTAGGCGTGGGAGCTGGTTCAGGCAATGGAGGGCCGGGAAACGGTGATGGATCGGGCGGCAACGGCGGGTCTGGCGTGGGAGTCGGTCCAGGCAATGATGGGTAAGGGGAATCCATGGTCAGCTCGCCCTGTCTGCTAGCATGCGCTGGTGAATCAATTCTCTCAATTGGAACGAGGCATGTCTTTGGATTCATCGTGAGGCGACCTCTTGAGTACACACAGTGCTGACCTTCGGCCTGAATGCGTCTATGCGCTTCGTGATGACAGCCAGAGCAACACGATTCCCCAACTTTGCCGTGGCTCAGTTTCCCTCTTGTGGGCCAACTCTCTTCATTAACGAACGTCTGGCTTTCCTTGCGGTGTTCCTTCACCGGGGGGATTGACGCCTTTGCGCGGAGAATGCGCCACGTCAGGATTCGTTGACATGTTCGGATCGACGTTGGGCGGCTTCACGGAGCCGCGGGGATCTCCGCGCCTCTCCGGCATGTGTTGAATACCCGGATCTATACGGGACGGAGGAATTGTCGGAACACCAGATTCTGACGCCCTGTCGGGAGTAATATCAGGAGCTGGCCCGCCACTGCGCTCAGGCAATTGGGCAGGCGGGAGTACATCGGCGGCAACGGCGAATGCCGGAAGGAGGGTTAGGATTGCGACGGCCACAAGTCGATGAGCTTTCA
>JAENWB010000234.1:0-11825 GCA_016650275.1 Nitrospiraceae bacterium
AGGAGCTTGGTCGCAAAGATGTCATGATCCAAGACGACGCCTCGATGACCTGCGATCTGAATGCGATCGCCCACCGAGTAGACTTTCCCGCCGATTCTCAGCGCGGCTCCGCTCCAGCAGAGAATGAGTTCTTTGGTCGCCAGGACGAGCGCCGCCGCCAAGGCAACGAGGGACAGGCCAAAGGCTTGGAGTTCGTGCGCCCAGATGACGACCAACCCCACCAGCAACACAAACACCATGGTATTGCGGACCGAAACGACCCATCGACGCTTCGCTTCCATCGAGAGGGTCGGATTCTTAGCGATCGCTCGGACGATCAACGTCCGTAAGATGAGGAGGGAGAGCAGTAGTAGAATCGAGGTGAGCCCGTCGATCACGGCTGAGCTATCGATATGCGGCAACCAGGCAGACATGGATTACAGAATCAGAACATTAATTGGCGTTGAGGGTATCATGGGTTCCCGGCACACATTCTTCACGTTTCCACTGTTTTAGAATCTTCTGTTCGTTGAAGCTCAGGGTATACCGGTAGCAATACAACATGTCTTTGGGCCCCTCCCCAGGCTTTCCCAGCAACGAGGTGGCTTGCGTCGTGGCATTGGCCAGGCCAGAAAAATGCAACGAGCTCAATTCCTTTTCGGCCACGGGCACGCGATAGGTCCAGATCGAATCCCCCCCGAGAACCGGTGTCTTCACCGTATGGGGCGGCCCCAACTTCTCCGTCACCTCGTCTTGCGTGAGTCGATCCACGCCCTTCTTGAAATAACCGTCGCGCCACGGACCTCCGCAGGCGAGCATCGCCCCTGCGAGGAGGAGCATCCCGACCGACAATACGAATTGACGCGCTCGTCTCATGACTTGGGCTGGTCCCTGAGCTCTTGTCCACGTTTCATGGAACAATAGAGCGCATAGCCTTGGGCCAACATGCCGGTGGCCAGCAAGCCCAACGCCGTCAACAGCCACCGCCCTCCTGTGTCTTCCAGTCCATAGATCCCGATGACGAACCCGAGCGCAATCGCCACAATCCCCACGAATCGCGCGATCATCCCGGTCATGCGTAAGCTGATGAGAGCCTGCTCGTTGTGCATCGCCACAGGGGGTACGCTACACTGGATGGCGCTGCCGGTTCAACTCCGTTTCGCGCGAAAGTTTTTGGACACAGCTCCAGCGCCCACTTTCGAATCGCCTAGGTCAACCAGGTCCATTGCGAGAAGGTCGCGGCTTGCCCAACCCTCTGTCCCTCTGCATCCACGACATTCCAGATGAGGGCGTTTTCGACGAGAAAGCGGCGCCCTGTTGAAGCAATTCTCACACCTTGATAGGTGTCGAGGTAGCCGCGTGTCTTGGCTTGCTCCAACATCCATTCGCGTTCAGCCCGATTCATGGGCTCCGCCGTCAGCCGCGACGGTGTCTTCACGAGCTGTTCCCAGGTCAGCTCCCAAAGCTCCAACGCGACCTGATTGCCGTAATTGAGGAGAGGATCCTCTTCCATCCCGTGGGAGACGACGACGAAGGGAGACTGGAAGAGCGCGTGGGCCTCATAAGTAGGATCGCCCGCTCGTTCGAGCAGTTCACGCCCGGTCCAGTGACGAAAACTGTTAAGGAGCAGTTGCGACCACCCCATAACGGCGGGATTGGTCCATATCTGAAGAGCCACGGCAGAACCCTCTGGTGCAGCGGCGCGGAAGGGGCCTCGTACCTGCCGACCAAGCGTTGGTACCACGTCCATTCAGTCAACGCAAGAATATGGTGAGCACTCTTGTACAATGTCTATGGCAGTACAGCTTGTAACTTACTGACTTTATTGCGGGAGAAACCAGACCATCTGAGTTGAGCCTACACCGAAACTTATTGAAAAGACGTCACCCCCCACTACGGTATCTGAATGGATAAACCGCTCTGTTGCCTGTTTCGTCCATTCACCTACGCGATTCATTCTGACCTCAAGCATCATATAGGCTCAGCTCGTTTCTTCGCTTGTAGTCTGAATAGTTGAAATCCTGGCGTTTACTCCACGTCGATCACACCATTCACCTGCGGCGTCCCATACTCTGCTGCACCCGTGAAGACCGTCAGATTCGGTAGCACGTGCGCCGTACCGCTATTGTGCGTATGACCGCAATACACGGTCAGCTGACACTGCGGTCTCGCCTCCATCGTCTCGCGCAACACCGCTCCCACTGCCTGACAGGCAAAGAACGGAAGCCACTCGTCGTTGCTCACGTGTCCCTGATACCAACAAGATTCTCGAAAGGGCGGGACATGGGTCAGCAGAATCACGTGCCGGTACCGGTTAAAGGCGAGGGGCAGTGTCTCGCGCAGATAGCTGGCCGCTTCGTCCCCTAACCGCATGAGATGGTGCTGCAGCTCATGAGGAGTCAGGCCTGTCAGTTCCTTGATGAGCACATGGTCGTTCAGCTTGACGGGAGATGTCGCATAGTTCCCATAGCGACTGTCACCCCATCCATCGTGTCCGACCAACGCGGTAGATGGAGTCAAGGGAACGACGCCGGCCTCTGGAAGATAGGTCAAGAGAGGATGCGCGTGAGCGAATTCGCGAACAGCGGTGCGCACCGCTGTCATCGACCCATGGTAGAAGTCGTGGTTTCCCAGCACAAAATAGATGGGTTGTCTCAGGGCCTGGCCCATGGCCTCAAGATGAGTCAGCAGCAGAGGGGCGACGGAAATATCTCCGGTGAGGAAGACCGCGTCCGGGTTGTGTGAGGCGATGGTGGCAAAGAACTCATCACATGCGTGTCGGCTCAAGAAATCCAAGTGAATATCAGTGAGCCAGGCTGCACGCATTGGTCTAGTCGTCCGGCAGACCGGCGATGGAGTCCCACGCAGGACCGGGTTCATCCTGCCGTTCTGTCATTTCCCTCGCCACGGCCTGTTTCGTCGCAGAATCATCAGCGGTTACCAGATTGGTATACAAGTCTTAGACGGCATGTCTATCGCCCGGGCTCGACATGGCCATAGCGAGCAGTAAGATCTGCGAAGGCATGGGTGGGAATCGGCATGACTCCACAATTATGCCAGCTGTTCTCCTGTGAAACTAGCCACCTCATCCGAATCAGGCCAGCTGTTTCCTTCCTCGAGTCCCTGCAATTACGGAGTCACTTCCGCTACCCTTTCCTTCAATTTCTTGGGTTAGCCCCAACAGATGAACTAGGAGGGACAATATGTTCAACGATCACCGCCAGACAAAGACTGTTCAGCGCGAAGTCCTGTACGACCAGGTCTGGGCTCAGCCCATGACCAAGTTGGCCAAGGAATATGGAATCTCCGACGTCGCGCTGGCCAAGATTTGCAAGAAACTGAATATCCCGTATCCCTGGCGAGGCTACTGGCGAAGAAAGGAAACAGGCAAGGCGGTCAAGCAGCTTACCCTCCCACTGAACTCAGATCCGACGAAGCAGGCTGTGACGATCCAGCGAACCATTCGGCCTGAGTCACTCAATCAGCTGTCAGATGAAACCATTCAACGAATTAATGCCGAACAGATGTCGGAGCAAAAGATCGAAGTCCCCGATCGTCTTAGCAAAACACACCGACTCCTGAGTGGACATCTGACTGAATGGCGGTCAGCCTCGGGCGATGAGTACGGCGCGATACGGTCGGGCAGCTTGAGGCAGCTCAATATTCGGGTGAGTAAACAAAACCTCTCGCGCGCGCTGCGAATCATGAATACCCTCTTCGTTGCGTTGGAAGCTCGTGGTCATCAGGTGGGAATCCAGGACGGGTACAAAAAAGCTCTTGGTGTTCGCATCAATGGCGAGCCCGTTGAGTTCGGCCTCGAAGAGAAATTCCAACGGATCGACCGTCCAGAAGACAAGAACCGGCGACCGGATCCCTGGGGATACCGCCGATATGAGTATGTCTCCACCGGTACCCTGATTCTGAAGATTGCAGAATGGGGGGCCGATGGGCTGCAGAAAACCTGGAGTGACGGAAAGACGGCGAAGATTGAAACCTGCCTCAATGATTTCATTGTGGGCCTCCTAAAAGTAGCTGAAGCGGTGAAGGCACGGCGACTGAGACAGGAGCAGGAAGAACGGCTCAGACGTGAAACCGAACGCCGACGTCAGGAAGAGGAGCGAAAGCGGCAAGAAGAGCTGGCGAGAAGACAACGGCTCGAGCAGGAAGTCATCAATTGGGCAAAGGCTCAGCAGCTTCGGGCCTATCTCGCAGCGGTCAAGGACAGGCTACATGCCAAGCACGGCGCTCTCTTGCTGAAATGCTGGCACCAAGCCGACAGCCGATTGCCACTGTCTTTGAAGAGCAATTCCGCGGCATGGCATTGACGCCGGTGACGGTGAACGAGCTGGAACAGACGCGCGAAACCATGATTTCTCTCATTCAGACCAAACTGACTGAGCCGCAACGCCAATTCCTGTTGAGCTTTAAGCGCGGTGAACCGGATTGGGGGCTCTTGAATCTGACGGGTGTCGCCGATTTGCCGGCGGTTCAGTGGAAATTGCAGAATGTCCGGCACATGGCGCCGGCCAAACGTGAGCAGGCGCTCGAACGTCTGCGGCGTGTGTTGTACGAGTAACACAATGTCTGAATACTTCCATGTTGAAAAGCCGTTTCTTGACCAGCTCGCGACGCTGGGCTGGACGATCATCGATCAGGGACACGGACTGATTCCGTCAGATCCTATGGCCAGCTTGCGCGGGAACTTCCGCGAATGGCTGTTGCCGGAGGTATTTCGCACGTCGGTCCGCTCGCTTAATCTCACCGCTGATGGTCAGGCCTGGCTGACTGATCGCCAGCTCGATGATTTGCGAGACCAGATCGTGCGCCAGCCCAGCCGCACATTGCTGGAAGCTAATGAGACAGTGCAGGCGCTGTTCTTTAAGGCGCAAGTGGATGTAAATGAACTCACCGGGGAGGCTGACCCGGTGGCGAAGTTGATTGATTTCGCCCATCCTGAGCGGAACGTCTTCCATGCGATCAACCAGTTTCGCATCGATACGCCGGGGTGCGTGAAGAGCTGCATCATCCCGGACATCGTCCTCTTTGTGAACGGCATTCCACTGGTGGTGGTCGAGGCGAAGATCGGCGATCCCAATACCGCCAACCCGCTGCATGCCGCCTTCGAGCAATTGCTCCGCTACAGGAATGCGCGTTCGGAGACGACTGCCGCTGGATTGCGTGAAGGTGAACCACGCCTGTTCTATTCCAACGTGCTTCTGGTGCGGACCTGTGGTGAGAAAGCGGAGTTTGGCACGATTACGTCTGGACATGAACATTTTCATGCCTGGAAAGACATCTGGCCTGAACGACGGCGCTCCTACAAGCCGCCGCTTGGGATCGAACGTGAGCAGGAAAAAATGATTCAGGGTCTGCTCGCTCCAGACACATTGCTGGATCTGCTCCGCACCTGCACGGTGTTCATGGATACGGACGACGGCAAACGTGTAAAAGTCGTCTGCCGGTACCAGCAATACCGCGCGGCCTGCCGCATTGTCGAACGGCTGCGCACAGGAAAAACGGCGGAGGAGCGATCCGGTGTGGTTTGGCATACACAAGGATCCGGTAAATCGCTCACGATGGTGTTCGTCGCCCGGATGTTGCGCGCCTCTTCCGATCTGGCCGACTTTAAGATTGTGATGGTCAACCACCGGATCGACCTTGAAGAGCAGCTTTCTGCAACCGCTCGCCTGATAGGCGGGAAGGTGAACAGCATTGCCAGTACTGCTCAACTCCGGGAACATCTGAGTACCGACGCCTCCGATGTGAATATGGTGATGGTCCACAAGTTCATGGAGCGGACGGAGGAATTGCCGCTGATGGTGGCCGAGACGCTGGCCCACTATGGCAAACCACCAGCGGCGGAGACCTTCGGCGTTGTGAACCGGTCGGAGCGGATTCTCTTGATGATCGACGAGGCGCACCGTACGCAAAGCTCGGACCTCGGCGACAACCTATTCGAGGCCTTCCCAAACGCAACCCGGATTGCCTTCACCGGGACGCCTCTTATTACCGAGCAGCACGGCACGAAGCGAACGGTGAAACGGTTTGGGGAATATATCGATACCTACAAGCTGATGGATGCGGTCCATGACCACGCGACGCTGCAAATCCTTTACGAAGGTCGCACCGCGGACACTGCGCTCAAGGACAAGCATGTCTTCGACACGAAGTTTGAGGACCTGTTTAGGGAGCGCACTGAGGAAGAACTGCTCGCCATCAAGAAAAAGTACGGGGCGAGCGGCGACATCCTTGAAGCGGAGAAGCGCATCGAGGCCATCGCCCGTGATTTAGTCGGCCACTATATCGACAACATCCTGCCCGACGGCTTCAAGGCACAGGTGGTATGCCACTCCAAGCTGGCGGCCCTCCGGTATCAAAAATTCATACGCGCGGCGCTTGCCGAACGGCTGGACCTGGAGAAGCGGAAACCTACGCCCAAGGTAGAGGTGATCCGGCGTATCGCGTTCCTGAAAGCGGTGGTGGTCGTCTCATCCGACGCGACGAATGAACTTGCGGTTATCACGGAGGCCCGCAAGGAGGCCAAGCGCTGGAATGCGGTGGAGAACTTCTGCAAACCCTTTGACCTCGATGATCCGGATAAGGATCTCACAGGCATTGCCTTCCTGATTGTCTGTGACATGCTGCTGACCGGCTTCGACGCGCCGGTTGAACAGGTCATGTATATCGACAAGCGCTTGCGTGAACATAACCTGCTGCAAGCTATCGCCCGTGTGAACCGTGTGTCGAAGGGCAAGTCCCGTGGCTTCATCGTGGACTATATCGGACTGGCCAATCACCTGACCCACGCCTTGTCCATCTATGCCGAGGAAGACGCGCAGGACATTCAGCAGGGGCTGAAGAATCTGCTCACGGAAGTGCCAATCCTTGAAGAGCGATACCAGCGGCTCTTGCAGCACTTCCGTTCAGCCGGCGTCGCGGAGATCGAAGCGTTTGTGACGGGTACACTGACAACACCGGCGGCAGAGGTTGCAGTGGTGCATGCGGCAGTTGGCGCCATGAAGGACATCAAGCGCCGGGCGGATTTTGAAGTCTATCTAAAGGCGTTTCTCCAGAGCTTGAATCTTATTCTGCCGCACGAATCGGGACATTCATATCGAGGCCCGGCCCGGCGCTTCGGGTATCTATTGCGCATGGTGAAGGAGCGCTACAAGGACGACTCATTGGATCTCGCCGATGCCGGAGCCAAGGTGAAGGCGCTCATCAACGAGCACCTCATCGACCTCGGCATTAACCCAAAGATTCCTCCTATTGAACTGCTCTCTGCTGATTTTATGGCCAACGTACGGAAGCACGCCGGTGGCGATCCTGAGGCCAAAGCTAGCGAGATGGAGCACGCCCTTCGTAAGCATTGCACCGTGCACTTCGACGAGGACCCGGCTTTCTATAAGCGCCTGAGCGATAAATTGGAAAAGCTTATTCAGGAGCACAGAAATAACTGGGAAGCGTTGGCGGAGGGCTACGAGCAGCTTCGAACAGAAGCGATAGCAGGGCGCACGGAATCCATCGAAGGGCTGACCAGGGAAGCGACGACCTTCTATGATTACGTGACGCAACTGGCCTTCGATCAAGGCGATGTGCCCTCCCAGGACCGGCAACGATTGAAGAAGTTAATGCTGCGCGTTGTGGAGATACTTCAAGAGACGATCGGGATCATCGACTTCTGGAAGAAACCGATTGAAGTCAAGAGACTGCGAGGCAACATCGACACCGAGATTCTTCTTGCCAACATTCCGCAGCTTACCGAGCAGCACGAACGAATCGCGGTCGAGATCGTGAAGCTTGCGGAGAAGCGCCACGAGGAGCTGACGAAATGAAGGCATCGCGTGATCCGGGCATCTCGTATGGAGTCGTACGGAGCCGCCGCATGACGGCAGACATTGTGGTCGAACGGGATGGGCGCGTGATCGTGCGCGCGCCGGCTGAACTTCCTGATGAGCACATTGAGGACATCATCCAGTCGAAGCGGTACTGGATCTACAAAACGCTTGCGGAATGGCGCGATCTCAACGCCACTCGGGTCTTGCGCGAGTATCGCAACGGCGAGGGATTCCTCTACCTTGGACGTTCATATCGGCTTTCTCTGATCGCAGACCAGGATGCGCCATTGTTGCTAAGAAACGGACGTTTCTCTTTACGCCGCGATTTGGTAGACCGGGGCGAAGTTGCCGCCGCGAAATCCGCTTTTCGTGATTACTTCATCGCGCGCGGCCACGAGCGTATCACCGAACGAGTGCACTACTACGCGCCAAAGGTCGGGGTTATACTCCGCGACGTTGATGTACGAGATCTTGGTCACCGCTGGGCTTCTTGCTCGGCAAAAGGCAACCTCGCCTTTCATTGGAAGTGCATGATGGCTCCGCCAACGATTATCGACTACATCGTGGTGCACGAACTCTGTCATGTTCACCGCATGGACCACACCCACGCGTTCTGGAACGAGATTGACAAGGTGATGCCTGACTACCATGAGCGAAAGGAATGGCTGAAGAAGAATGGTGCGGCCATGGATCTGTAGAAACTAGTCATCCGGAACTGAATCGCGGACATTTTCATTGTCCGAGGAAGAAGTTATCGTACCTAACACCATCGCCCAAGAAATCGTCGACGACCTCGAAGCCGCCCTCGAACAATTCAGATTGATTGCGAATGACCTGGGTGGTGGATCACCAGAGAAGGTGACCTGATGCGCTTCCATCCCCCTGGCTGCACAGGACAAAGACGGTTCAGCAATTTCGGGATGAGATTATTTCGCTACGCCGTAAACCGTCATGACCAAGGAAGTCCCATGTCCATTGTGGCGGCGGTAGTCCTCTCCATGCTCTTGCTCGCCATGACCGGCTGCGTAGCCTCCAGCCCTCCTCCCGCCGCGAAGCAGGAGACGGGCAATAAAGATTCCACCCAGAAACCCGCCAAACATGATGAGCGGAAGTCGATGAATGAGGAAAGCCAGGACGCCGTTCGCTAGGTCGGGAACCCCCGCCTTTTAAGGTCACAAATTGTGACCTTAAATCCGATTTTCCCCACTTTGCCCTAAAGGGAGCGGTCAGACTGTCCTTTACTGCGCGCATCGAACAACCTGCATCCATCTAATTGATCCTTCCAAGCTTGCTCGTTCTCTCTCCAGGGATGGGGGCTGATTGATCTTCCACTGCGCGCGTCCGGCGAGGTGGTGGATATCTTCGCCGCGGCCGGACTCAAGAATCCGGACCTCTCGATCCTCTCCGATGAGTTCTTGGCGGAAGTTCGCGGGATGCCGCAGCGCAACCTAGCAGTCGAGTTGCTCCGCAAACTTCTGGCTGGTGAGATCAAGACCCGATCGAAGCGCAACGTCGTGCAAGCCCGTTCCTTCGCAGAACTCCTCGAACAGTCGATACGGAAGTACCAGAACCGAGCGATCGAAACCGCTCAGGTGATCGAAGGGTTGATCGGCCTTGCGAAGGACATGCGGTCGGCCCATACGCGGGGTGAGACACTTGGCCTGACCGAAGACGAATTGGCCTTCTACGACGCACTGGGGACGAACGACAGCGCCGTGAAGGTACTGGGCGAGCCGACGCTGACCAAGATCGCTCGCGAATTGGCAGAAATGGTGAAGAAGAACGTGACCATCGATTGGACGGTGAGAGAAAACGTGCGAGCACAACTTCGTGTCCTGGTGAAGCGCATATTACGGAAGTACGGCTATCCGCCGGACAAACAGGAGCAGGCGACAAAAATAGTGCTGGAGCAGGCTGAGGTCTTATCGGAAATGTGGGCGGTGGGGTAACGGCAGAGCAATGTGTGATTGAGGGGGAACATACATGATGTTGGAGTTGCCAACATCGAGAGAGGATATTGAGAGGCTGATTGCTTACCAGATGCCTGAGGACTAACCGACATGGTGGCGACTCCTACCTATTGCTTGATGCGCGATAAAACATTCACAACTCTATGTACAATGTGGAACGCCACTTCAAGGGTCTGATCGGACATATGAGGCGTCTAGCGACTTCTGGTAGTAATGTGACCTTGAGTGGCTCAGTCACCGTATCCCAAAAACGACCAATGCCTAGTGCGGTCTAGGAGTAACACTAAGACCCCTTCTGAAAGCGGGATGAAAACCAACGAAGGCATCGAAAGAGCTGAAACCCTGTGGTAGACCATAGGAGGACTCTGTATAATGTGGCCTCCTCTCGAATGAGCCCTTTCGAGCGAGACCGATCATTGAGGAGTTACCATGGCCGCTCAGACCCTCTTCGAAAAAATCTGGGAGTCCCACGTTGTCCGCGCGGAACCGGACGGGACTACCCTGCTCTATATCGATCGTCAGCTGGTCCACGAAGTGACGTCGCCGCAGGCGTTTGAAGGACTCCGGCTCTCAAGCCGCCGGCCTCGACGTCCTGGTGCCACGTTGGCGGTGCCGGATCACAATGTCCCGACCACCGACCGGACCCTGGGCATCGCCGATCCCCTCAGTGCGAAGCAGATCCTGACGCTGGAGGAGAATTGCCGTGATTTCGGCATCACGCTCTTCGGCATGAACGATATCCGCCAAGGCGTGGTGCACATCATCGGACCGGAACAGGGCTTTACCCTGCCGGGGACAACCATCGTATGCGGCGATTCGCACACCTCGACGCATGGAGCGTTCGGCGCGTTGGCCTTCGGCATCGGCACCAGCGAAGTGGAGCATGTGCTGGCCACCCAGTGTCTGGTGCAGAAACGACCCAAGACGATGGAGATTCGCGTGGACGGCATGCTCTCGGATCATTGCTCGGCGAAGGATGTGATTCTCGCAATCATCGGAAAGATCGGAACAGCCGGCGGAACCGGCTACGTCATCGAGTACACGGGCTCGGCGATCCGCGCCCTCAGCATGGAAGGGCGCATGACGCTCTGCAACATGTCGATCGAGGGTGGCGCGCGAGCCGGGATGGTCGCACCGGACGAGAACACCATCGCCTATATCAAAGGACGTCCGTTGGCTCCGAAGGGAAAGCTGTTCGAGCAGGCCGTGCAAGCGTGGCAATATCTGAAAACCGATGCGGACGCGACGTACGATATGACCGTCACGATGCGGGCCGAGGACATCGCGCCACAAGTCAGCTGGGGCACGAATCCCGGCATGGTGACTGGAATCGATCAACGAGTGCCGGACCCGCGTGCGATGACCGACGAGAACCAGCGCCAGGCTACTGTGCGGGCGTTGGAATACATGGGCCTCATCCCGAACATGCCCATGACCGATATCAAGATCGATACGGTATTCATCGGATCCTGCACCAATTCACGCATCGAGGATCTTCGCCTGGCCGCGAGCTTGGCGAAAGGCAAGCATGTCGCGAAGACCGTTCACGCGATGGTCGTGCCCGGTTCCGGCCTCGTGAAACAGCAGGCTGAACAGGAAGGGCTCGACCGACTGTTCAAAGAGGCGGGATTCGAGTGGCGGGAAGCCGGCTGCAGCATGTGCCTGGCGATGAACGCCGACGTGCTTCAGCCCGGAGAGCGCTGCGCCTCGACCAGCAATCGAAATTTCGAAGGGCGCCAGGGGGCCGGCGGCCGGACCCATCTCGTGTCGCCGGCGATGGCAGTAGCCGCGGCGGTCGAAGGCCATTTTGTGGACATTAGGAAGTGGGCGTGAGAAGCGTGAGGCGTAAGGGGTTAGGCGTGAGGGAATTGACGAACGGATTGAAACAGCTCTCTCACGCCTTACGCTTCACGCCTAACGCCTAACGAGGAATTTAATGGAATCTTTTACGACACTCACCGGGTTAGTCGCGCCACTGGATCGCGTCAATGTCGATACCGATCAAATCATCCCGAAGCAATTTCTGAAGACGATCAAG
>JAENWB010000235.1:0-6472 GCA_016650275.1 Nitrospiraceae bacterium
AACACGCGCTGAAACACCACCTCGGCGCCGACCGCCGCCAACATGGCGAACCAGCCGATCTTGAGCGGCCTCGAATCGTACCAGAGCGACATGTCATAGCCTCTGTCGCTCCCTCCGAACGTTGTACTGGCCATGGACCGACCTCCTTGTTACGGAATTGAAAACTCCTGCGTATTGAGACCCACCCCTCACCCCGTCACTGCGGACAATCCCACTCCTTCATTCTGGTCACCCAACTCTGTTGCTCACCGAGAAGACAGGTCCCTTCGGGGTGTAGGGAGGGGCCTGTCTACCTCAGTGGGAGACGCCGTGCTGTGTTGCGGCGCCACTCAAACAGGGAGAAGAAACCGGCCTCCGTATCTTTACTGTAGTCATCAGATTCATCGTACCATCCCTTCGTCTACTTCTGTAGGGTCTGGCCCTCGAAACCCCGTGCACAGCGAAAGCCTGTCCCATGGGTCTGCAGAGCGAATCCGCCGCGGCCGCGCGCCGTGGTCGTGATGTCCGAGATCGGGCTATGCCAAGACCCGCCGCGAATCGATCGGACCACGCCTTTCTTGTCAGGACCTTGCGGATTGCGATGCGGTGCATGTTGGTAGTACGCAGCGTCATACCAATCCTGTACCCACTCTCGAGCATTACCGGACAGGTCCTTCACCCCGTAGGGTGAGTCGCCGCCGGGCAAAGACCCGACCGGATGCAAGGTGCGCTCCTCCTCCCACTCACGGTCAAAGTTCGCCCGCTTTGATGTTGCTGATTCATTGCCCCAGGGAAAGAGACGACCATCGGTGCCGCGAGCGGCCTTCTCCCATTCCGCCTCCGTCGGGAGCCGCTTCTTCGCCCAACTGCAATAGGCCATGGCGTCGTACCAGGTAGCCTGCACGACCGGAAGTTGTTCGATCCTCTTCACGGACATGAGCGGGCCGGTGCCATAGGGATTCGGTGGGCTTCGATGGCCCGTGGACGCCACGAACGCCAGATACCGTTCATTCGTCACTTCGACTTGATCGATCGCAAACTCGTCGAGGTACACAGATCGCTGCGGCCACTCATCGGCCCGGCCTTTTCCTTCCGGACTCCCCATCAAGAATTCTCCAGCTGGTATTGTCACCATGGGGACCGAGTCAACCTCTTTGGGAACCGGCGGGGCTGCTACGACAGGCGCTATGGCGACAGCAGAGGCTAGGGCCACCATCGCAATAATAGTGCTCAAGCGAGTGCCTCTTCTCCTCAGACCTTGCGTCATTTCTTCTGCTCCTTGCTCCCCTCGATGGCCTTGGTGGTATGGTCTTTTACTTGGCTCACGAGACGTTGCACCTGACGCTCGTCTCCCCGCTCGGCTGCCACTCGCGCCAGGGTGATGAGGGTTCTGGCTTCGTGCAGTTGCTGCTCGATGTCCGCCTGCAGGGCAGGAGAAGCGACTGTTCCGCCTAACGCCGCGCGATGGTAGACCTCCCAGGCCTGATCCACATCATGCGCAGCCTCAAGTACCGCCTGGGCTACCTCCGGTCGCGGATGGCGATCTGGATCGATGGGATCAGCCTGGAGGGGTGAGATCCCGAGTAGCGCGATGAGGACAATCGCTGGAAGGAGAATCTTGTTGTGTATCATCGGTGCGCCTCCGTCACGATCACACCATGGACCAAAACCGTTTCACCATTCCCTCACGGCCGCTTCATCGACTGTTCAATACGAGAGCGGAATTCCCATAGTTCGATGTTCTTGGGATCGATGGCTCATGCCCGACATACTCCTAGGAGGCTGATAATTCGTCTGGACAGTGGGATGCGGGTCATGAGTGTTCCGATGGGAGGTCTCACGCCCGGTTCAGTGGCCCTGCGGTGACTCCATCCGCTTCCGCTGGTCGTTAGGCATCGTCGCCTCATCATGATCTCTCCTCTCCCGCAACGCGGCTTGTGCGATTCCCCGCAACATCCCACTAAACACAAACTGGTGCGGGATGTAGAGCGTATACCAATACATCTGCCCGATTAGTCCCACCGGATCAAAGATGGCAGTCTGCCGGATGGTTGATGACGAGCCGGATCCGGTCACCTCGAACTCCAGCCAGGCCCGCCCGTACAAATGCATCTCGGAGATGAGACGCAGGCGGCGGTTGGGCTCAATCGCCTCAACCCGAAA
Source organism: Nitrospiraceae bacterium (assembly GCA_016650275.1). Taxonomy (GTDB): domain Bacteria; phylum Nitrospirota; class Nitrospiria; order Nitrospirales; family Nitrospiraceae; genus Palsa-1315. Next base: position 2,143 of record JAENWB010000235.1, read on the forward strand.
CGAATCGACCGTATCACCGACCTGCAGGATCGTGGAAGAAGGTCGTCCTCGTCTCAACCCCACACCTCCTTCAAGCAGGTCGATAAAGCCGCGCAGTCGCCACAGCCAGTTCCATGCGTACCAACCATTGTCACCGCCGATTCTCTCAATGCATTTGAAGACGACTGCAGGCGGCGCTGCGACGGTCATGGTCCGCGAATCGACCAGACGCGTACCGAACTGCACGCCCCCCCACGACTGCAACTTTCCCGATGAGGAGAGCGCATCGGACCAGCGCGTTGCCGCGAAATGCGTCTCTTCATGGGCTATGGCCCGGCGAATTGCCTCATCGATTCCCACCGGACGTACAGAGAAGGTGGTGAGAGCGGCATTGTCCCGCACCACCGTGACATGGACGATGCTCTCAATAATCGCTCGCCCGATGCGGGCGTATAACGGCGTGATCAATCCAAGCCACAGAGCAGACAGCCAAGGGGTGAGGACCGGCACGGGGATGATCCGCGGCGCTAGCCCGCGTTGACGCCCGTACGCAAGCATCATCTCTGCGTAGGAGACTTGGTCCGCACCGCCGACCTCGTAGATGCGATATTGGGAGGAGGGTATCCGAAGCGCTTCCACCAGGTAGTCCAGCAGGTCGTCGATCGCGATTGGCTGCGTTTTTCCCTTGCACCATTTTGGTGTGACCATGATCGGCAGGCGCTCCACCAGCGCGCGAACCAGCTCAAACGAGGCGCTGCCCGAACCAATCACGGCCGCCGCGCGAAACTCACACACGGGCAGGCCCGACTGGCGCAAGATCTCTCCGACTTCGTGCCGACTGCGCAGATGTGCCGAGAGCTCCTCTTCGTCGCTGCCCAAGCCTCCCAGATAGATGAGGCCCTTGACACCCGCTGCCTTCGCCGCCTCGCCGAAGTTCCTCGCCGCCTGCCGGTCCGTCTCTTCAAAAGAGCCTGTCGAACTCATGGAGTGCACCAGGTAGTAGCCCACGTCGACTCCGCGCAACGCGGAGTCGAGACTCGCTCGATCAAGAACGTCACCCGCGACCACTTCCGTTGATGGACCGGCCTTCTGCTTGAGAACTTCTGGACGCCTGGCCAGGCAGCGCACGCGATACCCCTTATCCTCCAACGAACGCAGGAGGCGCCCGCCGACGTACCCGCTGGCACCTGTGAGAAGAATGAGGGACTTCTCAGGAATTGCCGCTTGGTTCGCTGTCAATGTGCTCGCCACTATAGGTTCAGACCTATTCACTTCAGACCTCCTGCCACGACCTGGGCCATCGGCGGAGGGCGCGATGCCGCCCACCGCCAGTCATTCAGCTATTTCTTCTTCATGCTCTTCTTGATCAGATCGCGGGTCGCCAGGTATTCCTTGTTGTCAGGCTCAGAAGCCAACGCCTTCTCGATGGAAGCCATCGCATCGGCATTCTTTTCAGCACCCATCGCGACTAATGCCTGAATGAATGTATCGCGGCCTGCTTGCATGGCTTCATCGGAAACCTGCTGCACTGATTTCGCGCAACGGAATCCGAGGCCAACCCCATAGGAGTTATTCTCCGGCTGATTCCAGAACCGATGGCTAGCATGAAGGGAGGTTGCCGGTGCGAGCCAGGAACCGCCGCGCAGCACCCTCACTGGGCCTTGATTGGCAAAGTTGTAGCCCTTCTCGGCGCCAGGGGGATTCAAGGCAGGGCTCTCCTTATAGTATTTCAAGTCATACCAATCTTCGACCCATTCGAAGACGTTCCCTGCCATGTTGTAGAGCCCAAACCCGCTCACTCCTTCGGGATAGGAATCGACGGGGGTCGTACGGCCAATGTTCTGGCCATAGTTGGCTTTCTTCGGGTCGAGTGTATGGCCCCATGGATAATGGTTGTCGCCTTGCGGACCTTTGGCCGCTCGCTCCCATTCTGCTTCCGTCGGGAGCCGCTTGCCTTCCCACTTGCAGAAGGCGCTCGCGTCATTCCAATCTACGCCGACCACCGGCTTATTGGCCTTGCTGAGTCGGGGATCGTCCCAATAAGCCGGCGCCGGGTGACCGCTGGCTTTCATAAATTCTTTGTACCGTGTGTTCGAGGCTTCAAATTTGTCGATCAGATAGGCATCGAGCACGACCTGGTGCTTGGCTTCATCTGAATGTTCGTCGCTCCCCATAGTGAACTCGCCCTTCGGGATCAGCACCATGTCCTTGTCGCTGCTCGGCATGTCTGCCGCCGTTGCGACGGAGATGGCTCCTGCCATCAATGCCACCCCCAATCCGAGCTGAAACACTATTTGACTCCGCATTGGAAACCTCCTTGATTTGGAAACACCAGGAATATCCTGGCGCTGTAAATATGGTAGTCCGTGGTTTGCTGAGACTCAACCTAAATACTTAGCGCCCTTGCCGATGAATTCGTCATCGGCTCTTGCCTGGTTCCTCGATTGCGCAGAATAACGGGATCGACAACCTCACCACATTGCACACAGCGTTTCGCGGCAAACTCAGACTCGTCGATGCTGCCTAGTACATCCAGACAGAAGTCGTTCACCATGAGTCCGCCACATCGGGAACAGATCGATTCATGTTGGACTGCGGAAGAAACTGTATGACTCCCGATCTCTTCAGTTCTCGTTTTTTCCGTCGATGCTGTTGCCATGATTACCTCCATAGGTTGCTTGTTCACTGTTTGTAATAAGTATGTCTAATGTATAAGCCTTTTTGTCCAATGTGTCAAGTGTTATAGTAATATATATTTGACAAACATTAGACTATAGGAATACACTGAAATTGTAAAAATGAATACTCATAGAATTCATAGAGTTGCAAAGCTCACAGGCCTCTCAAAGGATGTCATTCGGGTATGGGAGCGCCGGTTTGGACTCTTGAATCCGACTAGAGGAGCCAATCGCTATCGAAATTATTCCGATGAGGATGTTGCGCTGCTGAGATTCCTGAAGGAGCAGTTGGATGCCGGAGGTTCGATCGGAGAGCTGTCGAAATTGGGGCGTGAGGAGTTGTTGGGGCGAGCACGAGCCAGTGCGCCGCACGTGTCATTCGTCGACAATACATTCAGCAGGCTCTTGCGGGAACTCTTGTCCGCTTTGAATCCCTTCGATCGTGTGATCTTTGAAAAGCGTTTGAACGGCGCCGTGGCAGTCGTTCCATTTGAGGAAGCACTTCACGGAATCTTGCTCCCGCTCCAGGAACAGGTCGGGAAGTTGTGGCATGAGGGTCACGTGAACGTAGCCCTGGAACATTACGTCACGAAGCAAGTTCAACAAAAGATTTTCTCAGCCATGAATCAACTCCCAGTCGCTGAGTTCGGCGCCAAGCTGGTCGTGGCCTGCCCGCCCGGTGAGGAACACGACATGGCCGCGTTGGCGGTTGCCTATCGATGTCGTCTTCGCGGCTGCCGAGTCTACTATTTAGGCGCCAACATGCCCATTGCCTCGCTGACCAACCTCTGCAAGCAGGTTGAGCCAGACCTGACCATCATGTCCTTTCCCATCGCACTGTCCGAAGCCAACGCGACGGAGCTGGTCCAAGCCCTCACACATGAGGTAGTTCCGGTTTCGCGCCTCGCGGTCGGCGGAAATGGCGCACTCGCCATGCGGAACATCTTCAATGGAACTGCTATTGAGATCGTGGAAGACTTTGCTGAGTTGGATCACAAGCTAGATCGATTGATGCGGCAGTCCATATCCCGGGGGGAGTGAGAATAGGTTGATCCAATGACACCCTATCCACTTACCGTATTCTTCGACGGAGCCTGCCCTATTTGCGCTCGCGAGATTGCACTCATGAAACAGTTAGACCGGCGAAGACAACTGGCATTTTGCGACTTCTCACGTCCAGACTATGACGCAACATCAATAACCTTTGCCACTTCAGAGTTGGGCAGAGTAATTCACGCGCGCTGGGCGGACGGGTCCGTCATCACCGGTGTCGAGGTGTTCCGAGCCATGTGGGAGGCTGTCGGTCTGGGAATCCTTGCGAGGTTGAGCCGTCTTTCGCTTGTCGAGCCACTTGTCTTGAGAGCCTATGAATGGTTCGCGCGCAACCGTCTCCAACTCACCGGTCGTTTGCCTCCCTGTCCACGAGGCGCCTGTGACTCAGGGCACTTAGTGGACGGGGGGCGGCGATCTTGATCCGACAGTGGAAGATTGATTCTGGGAGGGGTTGGTGCCGAAGGCGGGATTTGAACCCGCACACCCTTGCGGGCGCTAGACCCTGAAGGGAGCGCAGTGCATAGCTTGCCGTGTCTCTCTGTATCCTGCCGTTACATAACCCCGTGCGTTTGCTCGATTCGCGATACAGCGTGATACAGCGGGAAACAATGGGACAGCAC
>JAENWB010000236.1:0-8951 GCA_016650275.1 Nitrospiraceae bacterium
CTCCGGACCGATTGTCGGTGTCGGAAGATCCTCATAAGAAAGTTTGTCCGGTCCACCATGCGCCCGAAATAGTACAGCTTTCATGTGCCTCCAACAAGTTGTGAGTTCTGCGTGCTGAGTTATCCGGAAAACTCAGAACTTCGAACTCAAAACTCAGCATTGTCATTAGAAGGTGAGCGTCCCTTCGACTACCATCACGACCTGTCCTCCCACTTTGACCGACTGGATCGCATCGTCCTCCGATTCTACTTGGACTAAAATGCGCGACGGACGTTCGATTTCATAGCCTTGCTCGACAATGAGTTCCGTCATGGGCCCCACTTCAACCAGCCCATTGTGGACGAGATAGGCGCCCATGGCTCCACTGGCGCTTCCCGTGGCGGGATCTTCGAGGATTCCGATCGCTGGCGCAAACATTCTCGTATGCACCGTCGCATGGTCCTCCACCGTCATGGTCGTGAAGACCGTAATCCCGTTGGTGCCGAGTCGCTCGCATACCCCGACAATCGCGGCAGCGTCCGGCACAATCGAGCGCACCGCCGTGAGAGTCCGCACCGGCACGATCAATACTGGTAGTCCGGTCGACACCATCATGACCGGTTTCTTGGTGCCGACAATCTGGTTTATCGACAGTCCCAGGGCCTCCGCAATATCGAAGAGATCCTCCGTCTCCTCCACCGAACCGAGAAACAGCGGTTTCGGCTGTGTCATCATCACACGGGTGACTTGCCCCTCTCGTGCATGAATTTCAACGGGGAAGAGGCCAATGTTGCATTCCTGCATCAGGCGGGTAACGCCATCGGTGACGGCAATCAACCCGAGCTGGGCCAACACGTAAAATGTCCCCAGCACCGGATGTCCGGCAAACGGAATCTCCTGCGTCGGGGTAAACATCCTGAGACGAACGACCGCCGCCTGGTTCGTCGGAGCCAGCACGAACACAGTCTCGGAGAGGTTCATCTCCCGGGCAATCTGCTGCAATTGATAGTCGGTGAGACCTTGCGCTTCGGGGAACACGGCGACCGGGTTGCCGCCGAAGGGCTGCCTGGTGAATACATCGACTTGATAGAACTTCAGGGACCGTCTGTCAGACATGTCTTCTCCCTGCCAGAACGTTTACACCATTCTCTGGCCAGCATCGTGAAGCGTCGTTCCTAACTCGTCGCTCGCATCTCGTCGTTCGTCTCTTCGGTGGGTCTGATCTGAAACGAGATACGAAATACGCTTCACGAGATACGGTCATTATCGAGGTACGCTTCATGCGGCACGGTACATGGTGCTGGCGGACTTCTTCAACATCCTGTTCGTTGATTGACAGGCTACCAGTGGCTTTGTCAGACTCGGCCCATGACCGATGTGACCCAAGAAGACGTGAACCACGCACTGGAGGTACTGGGACTCTCCCTCCCTGTCACCCCCGAAACCCTCGCTCGGACTAGACGAGTGCTGCTGTACACCTGGAACCCCACCCGCTACTCGAATTTGACCAACAACCCCAAGAAATACATGGAGTCCTACAAGAAGGCCGAAGAGATGACCAAACTCATCGAAGCAGCGTACGCCCTGCTCTCTGCCGTGCTAGTTCCCGACGAAGCTCCCCCCGGATGATGAAAGCGTCATCTAACTGCGTTCTCAGTTGTATGTCTCCCTGCGACGTACCCCACAGGGTACGCCTCAGTCGCCATACTCCCTGCGGCCTTGTTATATGACGCTTTGATCATCCGGACCGCCCATGAGAGACCACGCGTGCCATCCCCTCCGTCCCATCTTCGCTCCCGTTCTTCGCGACCGGCCAGGTGACCAGACCTGACACACCCTGCGGCGATCCGACGGCCTGAGTCTGCTGCGCGTAGATTTGCGGCAACTGGTTCGTCCCGAACTTCGAGATATAGAGGAAGACATGTTCCCGCGCGTTCACGCGCACGGCCCAGGGATGAAAATCGTTCTTGTAGAATTCTTCGCAGAGCTGCATCGCGTCCAGGCAGGAGAGGGTGCTCGGATCATTCAACGTATAGTAATAGTCCAGGGGCAGATCGTAGTCCTCTTGCTTGTGGATCGTAATGCCGAACTTCTCCGGATTGCGCACCATCGGCGTATGACGATAGGCCACAAAGTAGAACAGCTCCACGGAGTGAATCACCGGCTGGTTCTCGATGACGAACTGGCGGGTCTCCAGCGCCTCCTCGCGCGTCTCACCGGGGAATCCGTAGAACGCCATCACATGGTTCCAGATCCCCGCCTTCGCCGCCAGATGCAGGTTCCTCTGGATCACGCTCTTCGTGGCGTGCTTATCCATGAGGTTCAGGACCCGCTCGTTCGCAGACTCCATCCCATAATAGAGAGTGCAGCAGCCGGCCTTCGCCGCCAGGTCCCAGATCTCCTGGTCTTGCAGGGTTTCTTCAAACCGGATCAACGTCGTCCACTTGATCCCGACCTGTTGATCGACCAGCAGCTGCGACACCTTTTTAAACAGCGCAGGCGGATAGGATTCATCGGAGAAGAGGAAATGGCGACAGTGATACTTGTCTCTCAGCACCTTGATCTGCTCGACCACTTGATGGACCGGCACCGCACGATACTGGTCGAAGTAGCCCTGGCCATGGTCGCAGAACGTGCAGCGGCCCCAATAGCAGCCACGTGTTGCGAGGTAGGGAATGATCAGCTCCGGCACGAAGTAGCGATCCAGCGGCAGCCCATCGAAGTCCGGCAAGGGCAGCGATGTCGTCTTCTCGGTATAGACTTCGGGATTCTCATGCACGCCTGAGGCATCGCGATACATCAAGTTGGGTACGGAGGCGATGGCCCGCTCCCCATTCAACGATTCGATGAGCCACAGCAGCGCATGCTCCCCTTCATAGAGGATGGCCGAGTCGAAGATCTCTGCAAAAAAGCGCTCCTGCTTCGGCAGCTCTTCCTGCAACCGCGTGATGACATTGCCGCCCACCACCACATGGATATGCGGGAACGTCTCCTTGATCATCTTGCAAAACGTGAGGCCCGCAAGCAGCTGCATCTGCGTTCCGATCGAGAGCCCGACGACATCCGGCTTCTCTTTCGCCACCGCCGGCATGACCAACTGATTGCAGACATCCCGATAGACGTTCACCTGTTCATCGTCCAAACAGGCGAAGACTTCTTTCGAGACACCGGGACGATAGCCCAGATTGCTTTCCATCGGATAGAACACCAGCGATGCGGGATAATAGGCAGTGGAAATGTAGGCCATCGCCTCGCGGAAGCAATTCAACGCCCCTTCGAGCTTTTCTGCCTCGTAGAATTGCGGGCCACGGACCACAATCTTCGACTCTTCTGCCCGCGCCGCAAGATCGAACAGGTCTACTTCAGCTGCCTGCTCCAGCGCCGCCTGCTGGCCCATCTCTTTATCCGTCAGCTCCCCTCGCAGGTCCTTCGCCACCAAGGCCTTCAACTGCATGGTCTGGCGGGCCTTCACCCAGACCAGAAACTCCGTGGTAAAGAAATGGTCGTACATCTCGATATTGATGTCGCGTTGCACCACGTGGTGTCCCGCTTCGCGAAGCACGGCCGTCAACGAGGGCAAGGCCAGATAGGGAGCCGTCGGTACCCATTCAGGCGGAAAGAGCAACATGACCTTGCTCGTCTTGCGCACCCCCTGCAGGGGATCCAGTGCATTGATCTGAATCAATTCAGTCATAGTTTTCGTCTTCCAGGCTATCCTACTATCCCCCTACCCCCACCCGATCTGGATTGAATTGCAAGTCAGATAACTTCCGGAGGCCGAACCTCGCGATATAGAGAAACACGTATTCGCGAATGAACAGGCGCAAGTCCCAGCCTGGGTTGTGGTTCCGCTCGAACTCCTCGAACACTCGCTCCGCCTCTTCGATGCTCATCCCGTTCTTCACCGTATAGTAATAGTCGAGGGCCAGGTCCCATTCGGGATTCTTATAGACCGTCAGACCCCACTTCTCCGGATTCTTCGCCACGGGGTTATGCCGGCTGAGATCGAACGTGCCGAATCCCAGCGAATGGACGTGTTCTTTGTTTGCTTCTAGAAATTGCACCGAGGACCAGGCTTCTTCCTTCGTTTCGCCGGGAAATCCGAAGAATCCCATGCAGTGGTTCCAGATGCCGACGTCAGCCGACATCTGCAAATGCTGCGTGATGATCTCCGTCGTCGTGGCCTTGTCCATCAGCTTCAGCACCCGCTCGTTCCCCGACTCATAGCCGAAGTGGAGATAGCGGCAGCCCGACTCTTTCGCATCCTGCCAGACCGATTCCTCCAGCAGGCTTTTCTCAAATCGCATGTGCGTCGTCCAGATGATGTCCATCTTCGAATCAATGAGACCGCGCGACAGCTTTCGAAAGAGCGCCGGCGGATAAGATTCGTCGGTGAAGTGAAAATGTTTGGCGCCGTACTTATTCTTCAGATACCCAATCTCGTCGATTATTTCCTGGATCTTCTTCGTTCGGTAGCCCGCCGTATAGCCCTCTCCATGGTCGCAGAACTCGCAGCGGCCCCAGTAGCAGCCTCTCGTCGCCAGATAGGGCAGAACTTTCGTCGGCACGAAATACTTGTCGAGCGGCAGGCCGTCGAAGTCCGGCGGGGGAAGCGTCACCATGTCTTCGGCATAGCTGGTCGGCGAAGTGTGCACGCCGGTCTCGTCCTTATATATGGTATTGGGCACGTCAGCGAGACTCCGCTTCGCCCCCACCGCCGCCACCAGCTGCACGAATGCCGTCTCCCCTTCATAGGCCACGGCACTGTCGAAGTATTGGAACAGCGGCGACTGAGGCAGCACATCGCGCAATCGCGTGACCGTATTGCCGCCGATCGTGACGTGAATGTGGGGGAAGTGCTGCTTGATGAGGGCGCAGAAGGTCATGGAGGAGAACAGCTGCTGCTGCAAGACGATCGAGATGCCGATTACGTCCGGCTGCTCTTGATCGATCACCGGCTTCACCAGATGCTCGAATACGTCGCGATAGATGTTCACCTGCGTATCGTGAATGGCATCTATCACCTCGGACGAGGAGAAGACCTTGTACGACAGATCCGTTTCCATCGGCGGCATGCAGATCCGCGCCGGGTAATAGACCATCGAAATGACGGATGTAACTTCACGAAATACATGAATGGCCCACTCTAACTGATCAATTTCGTAGAAACTTTCTCCTCTGATTATCGCCTTGGCCTTCTCCGCCTTCTTGATCAGCTCGTCGATCCGCTGCCTGGTCAAATCGCAGAGCGCCAGCTGCAGGTCCATCTCATTGGCGTCCAGGTCCCGCTTCTTCGAGAGCTTGCGGAGCCGGTCGAGCTGCTGCGGCACCCGGCGCAGGACCTTCTTCAGAAAGTCCTCGCTGAAGTACCAGTCGTACATTTCAAGGTTGATGTCTTTTTGGATGATCGTATGGCCGGCCTGACGGAGGACGGCGGTGAGGGTGGGAAGGCTCAAATAGGGTTCGGAGGGGAACCAGTCCGGCGGGTAGATGAGCAAGACCTTCATCTTCCGGCCACTGGTGGCTTCGGAGGTCTGGCGATGCAATAAGATTAGTTCTTTGGAGGACCGTTCGCCCTTCGAGTACTCAACCCGCATACCGGCCTGATCCTTTTCTGCGCGCTGCCGCGGATGACAAGAAACAGTCAGAAAGCCAAGGGGTTAGGATTGGGAATCGTCATTGTACGGGGGGGGGAGAACGGGGGTCAAGGGTAGTGAGGGGGTAGCCAGATGGTCCTTCTTGCTCGCTGAGGCCCCACGATAAAGCGGAGGTCCCTCGATGCGCGCGGTCAAGGACCATCTGGCCACCCCCTCCAATGGGAGGGGGGGAGAGAGAAAGGGAGCGGAGTGGCAGGACACCCACATTGCTCCCGTGCTCCCGGAACGCGCGCCCTCAGAAGAGCCTCGTTCGACGGCCGCAGTTGGAGCAACATGGGTGCCCTGCCGCGATGAAACTGTACAAAAGAAGGGAGAAAGAGAAAAGTAGCGGCCATGTGCCCTCCTTGCTCGCAGAACGCACACGATGGAAACCACCTGGCCGCCCCATGAGCGCATCGCGAACAGACGCGACGGAAGTTTCTTATTGACAGGGCTGGGCGCAATCCGCAATCGTGCTTGCGTGCTTATTCTCCCCGGTGCGGAGTTACCGATAGAATGGAAATCAAAATAATTCGGGATACTGTGACCCGGCACGAGCTGAACGAAATGGCGAAGCAGCAGTTCGGAGATATGGTCAAGGCTGTCGTCGATGTGGAACAGGGTATTATGGCGATCGGCGGAGAACTCCATTCGGACGAGGAAGCGATTCTTCTAGATCAGGGGTCGGTGCAAACAAACTTATGGGGAATCAACCTCTACCCTGAGCGTCCGCTTCCGGAATGGATCGAGTTCGATTCCCTGATTAATGTGCGCCCATCCGGAGGGAATCGTTCCCGGTACGTCGAAAGCGCCAAGATCCGTGACGCAGTCACCACAAATGTCAATCGATTGGTCGAGGGGTAAGGGGTATGTCACACGTCCATGCAAATCTCGCTGCCGGCCGATGGCAGACCTTGCCGCTCGTGGAACAGCTAGCTAATGTCGGAAGCGATGTGGGGCGCGCGCATCGTTGGCATGGGAAAGATTCACTTCTTTCTGAAAAGGCGTTTATCCGCGCGTTAGAGTTGCTGGACCTGACTATAGGGGATAATCGCTGGAAAGGTCGCAGGAAAGAACTCACACGTGTGCGCGAGCTGCTCTGTGATGCGATGTTCGGGGGCTCCGCATACGGTAGTGATCTGGCCAGCCTGGATCGCTACTTCTTCCACTTCGCCGTCGCGGCACGGGCCGGACGCTGACCTGCCAGGTCGTAGCAACACCGAAGTCTGCCGATGGAGCAGGATTAGTTCGTGGGAAGCCCGTTCGCCCTTCGAGAACTCAATCCGCATTCTGGCCTGCGCTCCTATCCGCTGACTGACTGGAAACAGTCAGAAAGCCAAGGGGTTAGCAACAAGAGAGGGTATTGTACGGGCGCGGAAGAACGGGAGTTAAGGGCAGTGAGGGAGCAGCCAGACGGTCCTTGTTGCTCGCAGAGGCCCCACGATAAAACGGTGGTCCCTCGATGCGCGCAGTCAAGGACCATCTGGCCCCCCCTCCAATGGAAGGTGGGGAGAAAGAAAGACCTAGAAAGAATGGAGACCTAGCGATCCCATGTGCTCGCGGACCGCGGCACGCCAGAACCTATCGAATGTTTAAACTATGGGCGGTGCTCGGTCGACGCGCGCACGATTAGAACCCGCCAGGGCTATCCCTCCTAGGATAACAGTAAGCCTACGGCGGAAACACAAGCCCCTATGGCCGCTCCAGCAGCGGATCTCTCCCCACTAATACGCTGGGAGGAAAAAGGTAGAAGAAAACTCGGCAACGGCAAATGCAGCAGAGGCTCTGATGCCCGCTCGAACAGCCTCCGTATCCTCGCGTACCTTGTGCCTTTGTTGATTACCCGCCTAGAATGGCCATGCCTACGTCCTCCGCCCGGGAGGTTTCGAATAATCGGTGCTGTGAAATATGTAAAGGGGATAGCGTGGATCGGGGTGCGAATCAGAAATTGACCATGTCACAACGCAAGCTTAATGGCTGGTGGCACGTACATATCATTTTTGTTTTCATACTTGGAGCCTGTTCCGGCCCTCCTACTCAAAGTCCAGTCTCTCCGCAAAGCCAGAACACTCAGAAAAGTCAGAGGCCAATCCCTCAAAAAGAATGTTTGTCAGCCACGATGAACGCCCCGTGCTTCTATTGGAGGGGGATGTCCGAGAAAGAAAATCAAAAACTGATCATTTTTATGCACGGGGTGTTTTCCAATCCCTCAGACACATGGGGTGACGTAGAGGGAGGTACTACGTGGCCGGCAATGGTGAGAGAAGACCCGCGATTTAAGGATTTTGACATCTACCTCTTTAACTATCACACGGCACATTTCACTTCAGAACAGATGATTCATGAGATAGCCAGTCGAGGGATGGACACGCTGAAGGATTCTGAAGACTTCGAACAGTACCAGGAAATTTATTTTATCGCCCACAGCATGGGAGGCCTTGTAGCGAAGAGTCTTCTAACCCATCTCAATCGTGGAAACGACGTCCCATTGTTGCGACGAGTAAAGGCTCTAATCACCCTGGGCACCCCTTCACAGGGGGCCTCTCTTACCGTTCTAGGCCAGTTGATTTTTCGCAATCCACAACTGAAGGACATGGAACCGAAACACCTGAATGCATGGCTATCAGATATGGAGAAATCCTGGAACCAACTGATGGAAGATAGAAAAGAGTCGCAGTACCCACGCGCCTACTGTGCATATGAAACCCGACCATATTTTCTAGGCTATATCGTTGTCCCTCAAGAAGCGGCCGTCTCTCGATGTGATGGAGATGCGCAAGGTTTACCTCTCGACCATTCACAATTGGCAAAGCCAACGAGTATGAACGACGATCCGTATAAATGGGTGATGGACAAAGTTAACAAGGTTAGCAGAGAAGTGCCGAGCAAACGGTTCGTCGTGTTGGCTAAATTCAAGAAAGAAGCGGTCTTGGATACCGAGACAGGACTTGTTTGGGAACAATCGCCTGCGACGATCGCAGTGAGTTGGTATGTTGCCCGCAACACCTGTCCCAACAAGAACGTCGGAGGCCGCAACGGCTGGCGGCTGCCGTCGTTCACAGAGCTGGCGACCCTGATTGACCCCGCCGCAACAAATCACGCGATTCCTGCCCTCCCGTTGGGCCATCCCTTTACCAACGTCCAGACGTTCGGCTACTGGTCGGCGACGACGTCTTCGAACCCAACCAACATTCCGGTTGCGTATGTCGTGTACTTCACTAGTGTCCCGTCTCAAAAGTCAGGTTAAGGCGCCCTCCGGAGGGCCTTCTTGATGATCGCGGCGGGTTCTTTGGTCCAGACGAACGGGGTGGGGTGGTCATTCCAGTGTGTGATGTA
>JAENWB010000237.1:0-4561 GCA_016650275.1 Nitrospiraceae bacterium
TCCCTCAAAAAAACGTATAATTCTTGCCCACTTCCAGACCCGCACCGACTCAGGCGCATAATGAATCTCGCAGTCTTACCGGTTCCACCTAGGGCCAAATATTCACGATCTGCCTCGAGAAAAAAAGCCGCGGGCTGAGTGTCTCAAGAGAGGGATATGATGCGCCGAAGCTGCCTGGCAAAACCATCGCGGGTCAAGGCCCCTGACATCGAGATAGGCAACCCTGCCTCGCGCAAGCCCTTCGCCGTATAGTGGTGGCAATGGTGGAATAGATGATACGACGGTCGGGCAACACAAAACTGACTGTTGCCGACAATGCCGATCGGCTCTTCTGATGCGATGGTCGCTCGGAGATAGGACCGCAAGTTCAGATGCCCAGCTTCACTGATCTGAAACCTGAAGGCTTCAACCGGAGGTTTCTGTGTCCGCTCGGCCCAGATCGAATCATGGATCCCGACTTCAACGACGCCCTCAGTCGGCCACAAGAGTGCACGGAGCACCCCCGTAAAACCTTGACGCTTCTCCAAATACCACGCGCGCTCTGCATAGCCCCATTCCTCATAGACACGCGGCTCTCCTGGCGCATCATCCGTCCCGGTGACACCGTGGTCGCCTCTGACAGGAAACACCGGCGCTTCGACAGGCAATGCAATCATTGAATGCGCCGCATCGAGTGACACGACAATTGAAATGAAGTCGAGGGTCCGAAGCTCAGGGTCAAGTCTTGCAATCATACACAATGCCTGTCATGTGGACCAAAGGTGTCCTGCCAGCGGCAATGGAAGAGGATGTGGGAAAAGGTTACTGCCATGCCAGGAATTAGTTAGACATGAAACACATTCTTTGCGAGTGTAACTTTCTCATCCCTCCACTCGCACGCCGAGACGTACCGTAGCCCGGGCGAAGGCCGTCAGTTATTCCCCGCTTTGTCCTAATGGGAGCAGCCAGACTGTCTTTCATTGCGCGCATCGACCGAGCACAGTTTTATCCTGCAGCCCTCAGACATACAAAATAATCCTGCCGAGCTTGCTGCTTCTTCCCCAAGGGGGGCGGTCTGGTTGATCCTCGAATGCGCGCGTCGAACGAGGCCCTTCTGAGGGCGCGCGTTCCGCGAGCAGGAAGACGACCAGGCCACCCCCTCTCACGTTTCCATCATTTCCAATCGTGCATCGAATTCATGCCCGCAGGCCGTGCAACGGATGCAATCCGATTCGACCGTAAATTCGTCTGATCTGATTCCCATGCCACCACAATCCGAGCAGCGCGCGAGATGGACCCTCTGATCGTTCACGGTTTCGTATTGCGTGCCACGGAAACAATACACAGGTTTCCCGTCAAGTAGCCACGGGTTCCCCGCGTTGTCGAGCACCGGTAGCGTCAGATAATGATGTTTCACATAGTCTTCAAGCTCCTGCCGGTCGGCAAACCCGTCCTTAATCAGCTTTCCCCCCACTACCTCGTAGAGCCTGTTCTCTTTCACGATTGCCTTGGTGGGACCCATCATGCACCTCCCGTTCTAATAGGAACGAATAGCTTATGCCGATGGCATGAACAAGAAACGTGTCTCGTTATTCGCGCGAGACTCGCGAGACCTGCGCGAAAAGCGGGACGGGTCGGATGTTTCATCTTCGCGAGTCGCGCCTGTCGCGCACGTCTTGCTTGTCTCGCTCACAATTCACCAACGACGAGCGAAGTATTGTTAGACGACACCGGAGTAGTATCGGAGAACATTGCTCACGGAAATCACCCCGATGATAGCCCCATCTTGCGTCACGGCCAGATGCCGGCTGGCCTGCTCCTTCATCATGCGCACGGCATCGATAATCGGCCGATCCCCTTCAATGGTCAATACCGGCGTCCGCATGCAGGTTTTGACCACAGTCGTATTGGGATCCAGCCCCTTGGCCACCACCTCGCGGGCCAGGATAGAATCTGTGATGAATCCCACGTAGGACTGGCGATCCGTCACGAGGAGCGAGCCCAGCTTCCATTGCTGCATCTGCTGCCCCGCTTCACGCAGGCTGGCATCCTGAGACACATTTCGAATATCAAGGGACATGTGCTCGGCAACCTGGGGACCGGTGAGCGTGGGTCCGATTTTGGCTTTCTTCGGCTCGGCGGACCGGCGCGCTTCCAGTTCCGCCACGCAGCTCTCCAACACGCGGCCGCGCTGCAATAGGCTTTGTCGCTGACTATCCATACCGGTGCCTTCCGGCGCCCCATCCGTCATGTTGACCAGTCCTGCCGCCTCGCCCAGCTCAGCGTACTCATAGGCGTGCAGCAAGTCAGACGCCTGCCCAAGCAGGTCTTCGATCAGCCGTTCGGTTTCCAGGTCGAATTCTTCCAGGCTGCGCGTCTGCTTGCCCCTGCCCAGGAACGGGGCGAATTCGGCGAGCTGTTTCCGCATCCGTTCGATGCTCCGGTCGAGAGAAACCCGTGGTTTTGAGGGAGTGGTACGGACGGCCATAACTCCTCCTATCGATGTAGGTGAGCGGGGACGGCTGATATTACCCCCGCTGGATCAGCAAGGGCAAGTGGCCGGCAGGAGGAGCTGCGTTCCGAGCAGGCTGCGGAAAGACTACTGTGGCATGCAGGGGACCCAATTGCCCACAGGTCATGGGCAACCGATAAATATCCCGCAGGATAGCCGCACGAGACAGGCGAGACTGGCGGGAAAGGCGAGACACTCGGAATCAGGGCTTGCGCGTCGAGCACCTGAGAGACTGTCGGACTGTTTCAGCATCCTGCTAGAAGGAAGATCAGCTGTCAGTCGCGGTGGAGTTTCAGAAGGAGAGATAGTGACGGGGGCCGAATGTCCTTCGACATCCAACCAGATACAGATTTCCGTGTGACTCCACCCGAACGGGCCTGGTCCATCGGGCTTCAAAGACATTCGCGGTCCGGCTCCACCTTGAGCGGGCGGAATACACTTCGATCAACTGCTTCGCGCGAGGAGCCTGGCCCATGAGGAGGAGCATCCCTCCCGTGCTCTGATTGAGTGCGAAGGCCACTCCTTTCTCAATAACGACCGACTCTTCCTCAATGGCATCGAGCATCTTATACGAACACATGGACCGATACTCCGTGCGCACCTCACACCGACGCCCAGAAGGGATGGTCGTAGCAGGCATCACGGCAGACGCTTGGTCAACGTCTCTATCTCCTACGTCCGATTCCCGCAGTGTGACCGCTGTGCAGTGGGAGAGCATTTCTTCGAAGATGTGTGTCGCCATGACCAGGCCCCCGGTCTCATCAGGCGAGGTCATGTCCTGCGATTCCACGTGGAGGAAGAAAGCAAACTCCGTACCGAACAAAAGGGAGAGCCGAAACCGTCGTTATTGGGTGTTTCGACGTACTGTGCCCCCTCTACCATCAGGGGGCACATCCTTATGAAGGGAACCGAGTTCACCATTCGAGATCAGAATCACTGTATCTAATTGATTTGAAAAGAGTCTTTCACCTATAGTCCATGACATACACCAGCGAGGGGATTCCTTCGCGGCAAGCTGGGGAGCATGATGAGATTACGTCAGCGGAGAAAGAGGAACCAGAGGTACGCAGCACTTATGAGTACCGACCCCAACATGACGGGAAACCCAAACTTGAAAAACTGCCAGAATGAGATGTGGTAACCGGCCTTGCGCGCGATATCCACAATCACGACATTCGCGCTCGCGCCGATGATCGTACCGTTCCCCCCCAGACATGCTCCAAGCGCCAGAGCCCACCACAGCGGAATGATGTCTGGCTGATGCATCAAGGTCGCAGAATCAGAAATATCTGGGTGAAGCGACCGGGCGAGGTCCACGATCAACGGATTCATTGCCGCGACGTAGGGAATATTATCCACCGCGGCTGAGAGAATGGCCGATCCCCAGAGCACCACCATCGTGGATCCCGTAAGATTCCCCCGCGTCACCGCCACCAACTGATCTGCCAGGTAGCTAATCACGCCGACCTTGACCAATCCACCGACCAGTATGAACAACCCGATAAAAAAGAAGATGGTTTTCCATTCGACATCGGTGAGATATGACAACTCCTCGATATCCCCCGGCTTCCGTCTCGCATGGCCGACCAGCATGAACATGCTCGCACCAAGGAGGGCAATCGTGGCTGGCTCAAGATGAATAAGCGAATGCATACAGAACCCCACGTTCACGAGCCCCAGCAGCCAGAGACAACGGTGCAAGAACGGTCGATCTGCAACGGCCTCCCGTGAACTCAATCCCAAAATCGCCGTTCGAAGATGCGGCGCCACGGTCATTTTTCGCCCAAAGATGATCCACAGCACTGCCATGAACGCGGCCATGATCAACACCGAGATGGGACCCATGACCACCAGAAAGTCAAGATAGTTCAATTCAGCCTTACTGGCGATCATGATATTGGGCGGATCACCGACCAGCGTCGCGGCCCCGCCAATATTTGACGCAAGCGCCTCGGTCACAAGAAATGAAATGGGATTGAGTTCCAATCGCTTGGTAATCGACAAGGTGACTGGTGCCATAAGCAGCACAGTTGTGACGTTATCAAGCATGGCCGAGAGCACGGCCGTCAA
>JAENWB010000238.1:0-2832 GCA_016650275.1 Nitrospiraceae bacterium
CCACTCGTACAGGCTCGCTCCCTATCGGCAGATCTGCTAAAGCTAGCGGAGTCCTCCCCTTGCAATTCTGCTTCTGGCTCGGCTACCGTACTTCATCTGAGCTCTGATCTGGCGCTGCCCGGTTCACCCCAACAAGGCTGGTTTCCTGTGCCCCTCCAAGACGCCTCAGACTCCATCCAATGGTCGATCATCGTTCCAGCCCATAACGAAGCCGCTCGCATTCTTCCCTATCTTCGAAGCATCACCTCATACATGCGAGACCGAGGACAACCTTACGAGGTCCTCGTGGTTGACGACGGCAGCACCGATGCCACGGCCTCCGTTGTTGAGACCGCGGCTTCTTCAGCCCCAGAAATTCAGTTGCTCCGGACACCATTGCGCCGAGGTAAAGGCGCGACCGTGCGACGAGGCATGCAAGCCGCTGTCGGACGACTGCAACTGTTTGCCGATGCGGACGGGGCCACACCAATTCAAGAACTCGCCCGGCTCGAACAGGCCGTGGCGAGCGGAGCCGACCTGGCCATCGGATCGCGCGCACTCGCCTCCCGGCTGCCAGATTATGCAGTCCGGACCCGCTTCTATCGAACTATTATGAGCGACCTGTTCAATTCCATCGTGCGGCAGAGCAGCCTCAGAGGGATCACCGACACGCAATGTGGATTCAAGCTGTTCCGCCAGGCGGTGGCAGCAGACCTCTTTGGAGTCACCGTAATCGACGGCTATAGCTTCGACCTCGAACTGCTCTATGTGGCGCAACAACGCGGATACCGCATCGCAGAAATTCCGGTGAATTGGTCCCATCAGCCCGGCTCGAAATTTCGCATCCTCAGAGATGGGCTCGCCATGCTACGCGAATTGGCCGTGATCCGACGGAATGGGGCCAAGGGCTACTACGCTTCTCCGTCACCGGCGCCGAATTTTCATCCGGCCACAGCCCGTCGCGCGTGAAGCGCGAGGGCCGGCTGGTCTCTCTTGTGTATCTGGTCTGTCTCGTTTGTTTGGTTGAACCAGACAGACCAAATAGGCCAGATGAACCAGATCAAGCCCCGTCCGTCTCGCCCGTCCCGCCAGTTTTCGCTGGCCCTCATCATTGTTCCGCAGCCTACCAGCCCCTACCAGGATGATTGCCCGTAAATCGCACGCCCCCTTCTCTCCATACTTGCAAGACGCCCCCGCACCCTGTTGCATTCAGTCTGACATTTCGGTACGGTTCCACGGTTGAATTTCAGCAGCCAAATCAATTTCGGCAGACAGCTTCCCGAGGGCATGCTCATCGAACGACACCCAACAGGCTTACCTCAACGACTCACGATACGCTGGGCCATCCCCTTGAGTCTCCTCATTGCAGTGGGTGGGCCGTGGGGATGCGAGACGCTGACTACATCGTTTCACCGAACTCCCTTACCGGACATGGGTCCGCGTCTGGCCAACTCCGTCAAGCTGACCTTCGACCCCTCCTTGACCAATCTCAAGATGCAGTACATCGATGGGTGCAATAGCCCGCACGAGCTCAACGTGGGGGAAGAAGTCGAATCGATTATGATTGACGCGGCTTCCCAAAATTTTACGGCCGTGACCGTCACCGGTGGAATCGCCGCACCAATCCAGCCCGACGCGGAAATCGTGGTCACGCTCCAACGCTCGAGTCTCAAACTTTGGGCTGATCATGTCTATGATCGGGTGCCAGCAGACATGACCCTCGAGACACTCTTAACCTTTAAGGATGCCGCGGGGAATGAGCTTGGCCAGCAGACCGTTTCCATCGCACACAACCAACGCCTTATTCTAGAACCGACCCAACGCCGATGCGATTACGGCAATATCGAGGAGTTTGTGCATGACGCTGGGATTGCCCTCTCGACGCAATTCATGCGCACCGTTCGGACCCAGTTGGCAGCGACGAGCGGAACCGCTTCCGCCACAGCGGGAACAACGTCGGTGAGACCAATTCTGCCGGCAGCGACCATGCCAGCCAAGGGCACTCCCTCGGCCCTCTCGTTTAAGGCCACCCTGCTGGACGAGAACAGTAATTTAGTTTTTGAGGGAGGCGAGCGCATTCGGGTGCGCATCGACCTCGTGAACGGAGGAGAGCAGGAGCTTCTGGGTGCCACTGCGGCCTTGACGGGAACCGCCTCGCTGCTCGCCCAATTTCCTATCACCACGCTCGCGGTCGGACGACTGCAACCGGGCCAATCCCGCTCGATCGAATTTGCGGCGACGTTACCGCAGGCCGTTCAACAACAGAGGGCCGAGATCCAAGTAGCGGTCTCTAGTTCAGGAACCCGTACTCAGCCGCCGACTCAAACCCTGGCCCTCACGATTCAACCGACCGGCATCCAGGCCGACGACGTGGATCAAATCCCTGCTGTGGCCACTGGATTTCAGCAATCCCACACCTATTTACTCTCAATTGGGATCGGATCCTATCGAGACCAGCAAGTCCCCTCCCGCATGTTCGCTTCCATGGATGCCGGGATGGTCTCGAGCTACTTTCAGTCCCTCGGTGGGTTGCCGGCCTCCAATGTTCGTCTGCTGCTGGACTGGAAGGCACTACGCTCGGATATTGACGAAGCCCTGCTGGATTGGCTGCCGCCTCATATGAACAAGGATGCAGTTGTCATTGTCTATTTCGCCGGTCTGGCGTCGGTCTCATCGACGGGAGAGACGTTCCTGGTACCGTATGATGGGACTGCCGCGGCCACCTCACGATCATACCCGCTCAAGGATTTGGAGGCAGCGCTGTCTCGCTTAAAAGCGAAACAAACGGTATTTCTGTTCGATGGCATTGTGTCGCGTATAGGACTGGACAGCCGAAGCAAGACCGCCCCCCCC
>JAENWB010000239.1:0-35596 GCA_016650275.1 Nitrospiraceae bacterium
CGTGTTCCAATCTATCCAACGAAAGAACGTGCGATTCATGCTTGTTCTTACGGGATTGCCCACTCTGTTTCCGCGATTAGTTGAGGCGCGAACTTATTCTGAGCGAATGTTTCGCGTTGTCTTCCTAAAGAAGCTCGGAGAAGACGCAACGAGAGAAGCGATTCTTCGGCCAATTGAGGATGCAAAATGTCCTGTGCGTTTTGATGATAAATCCGTAACAAGCATCACAAGCATATCGGGTGGGTATCCATACTTTATCCAGTTCATTTGCAGGGAAGTTTATGATCGCTGGATACAGCGGATAGAAGCCGCTGAGGACACATTTGTTCCTGTTGCTGAAATACTAGAAAAACTCGATTCGGATTTTTTTGCTGGGCGTTGGAGTCGTGTAACAGAGCGACAGAAAGACTTACTCAGAATTATTGCGGAACTACCGAGCAGTGACAATGAATTTACAGTTCAAGAAATTGTTGGCAGTTCGAAGCAGGGATTGAAGAAGGACTTTGGTAACAGCCAGGTTAATCGAATGCTGTCAACTTTAGGGGATGCAGGACTTGTATATAAGAATCGTCATGGTAAATATAGCTTTGCTGTGCCGATGTTCGGACAGTTTATTTTACGGCACGTCGAGGCAGCTTCTTAGTCCTTTTCTTTGCAGTTTTTACGTGGGGCGTAATGATAAACGATTCTCTGATAGCTGCCTCGACCACAGAGCGGGCCAACAGATTAGGATCTGTCGGATTCTTTTTTGGCGGCTTCTTGGCCTTTGAGTTTTTCATGCCATCATGATGCCAGAGCCGTGCGGTTTTCGCTAGCCCCTTACAATTCAAACTTTACCAGTACCCGGGGTCGGCATGACTGGCTCAGCGCGATGGGGGTAGCGGGGAAAGAGATATCCCTGTTGACAAGGAACCGCGCGCGCGTTATTATTCACTTACTATCTCAGTTCGACTCAAAGTTATCTCCACACACAAGACTCCCGGGGCGTATCTCGACACAATCCACAATTTGCTCAGGTAACAGAGGCGAGTCAGCTAGGCATGAGTTCCCGCCTGCAACAATATCCGCAACCATGAGACAGAGTCGTACCCTGATAGCCACGAGCGAAAACAGGTAAGTCCCTCACGGGTCACTCTCTTTTAGCTGATATACACGACACAATCATCAACGCAGTATCATTTACTATACCGTTCAGTCCGTGGACAATTTCCCATGGTTCACCATGTGCGATCGCTGCTGATAATGATGCAGCGGAGGGCTTGAGAGGATATTCATGACACAAACGAAGGGGGAGGTTATGCATCTGGCTGAGCTGAAGCAGAAGTCCATCGCCGATCTCAATGAGGTTGCGCGCGACCTGAAGATCGATGGTGCACCCAATCTGCGGAAGCAGGAATTGATCTTTGCGATCCTGCAGGCGCAGACTGCAAACAACGGCGTGGTTTTCGGCGAAGGCGTGCTTGAAACGCTCCCTGATGGGTTCGGATTTCTGCGCGCACCCGATTCGAACTATCTCCCCGGTCCCGACGACATCTATATCTCACCCTCTCAAATCCGGCGTTTTAATCTGCGTACCGGCGACATTGTGTCCGGGCAGATCCGACCGCCGAAGGAGAGCGAACGGTATTTCGCGTTGCTCAAGGTCGAGAAGGTCAATTACGAAGATCCCGAGGTGTCTCGCGACAAGATTCTCTTCGATAACTTGACGCCTCTCTATCCGGAAGAGCGTTTGGTCCTTGAGTTCGACCGTGAAGAATATTGCACCCGCGTGATGGATCTCACCACCCCAATCGGCAAAGGCCAGCGCGGGTTGATCGTCGCGGCTCCTCGAACCGGTAAAACGATGTTGCTGCAGGCCATCGCTCGGGCCATTCTTAAAAACCATAAGGAAGTGACCTTGATCGTGCTGCTCATCGACGAGCGGCCGGAAGAAGTCACTGACTGGCAACGGCAGGTGAAGGCCGAAGTCATCAGCTCCACCTTCGATGAGCCGGCCCAGCGCCATGCTCAGGTGGCTGAAATGGTGCTCGAAAAGGCAAAGCGACTGGTCGAACATAAGAAAGATGTCGTCGTGCTGCTGGACAGCATTACGCGCCTGGCGCGTGCCTATAATACCATTGCGCCGCCAAGCGGCAAGGTGTTGTCGGGGGGATTGGACTCGAACGCGCTCCAGCGGCCGAAACGGTTCTTTGGGGCGGCCCGCAATATTGAAAATGGCGGCAGTCTCACTATCATGGCGACAGCTCTAGTTGACACCGGAAGCCGGATGGATGATGTTATTTTTGAAGAGTTCAAAGGGACCGGCAACATGGAAGTCCATCTCGATCGCCGTCTGGCCGACAAGCGGCTTTTCCCGGCTATCGATATCAGCCAGTCTGGGACGAGAAAAGAAGAATTGTTGGTGGACAAGGATCGTCTCAACAAGATGTGGATTCTGCGCAAGGTGTTGAGTCCGCTTGGAACGATGGAAGCCATGGAGTTTCTGATGGACAAGCTGCATGGCACCAAAACCAATCAGGAATTTCTGCAGTCGATGAATCGATAACGTCCAACTTGTATCTGGTCGCTGAGACGGGGTACAGTGGTGGGCCTTCGAATAGGCGAAGGTCTATGATTGTGATGTCAGGGGAGTGGGAATTATGAAGAAGGGTATTCATCCCGTGTATCGGGAAGTCGCGGTGCATTGCGCCTGCGGCAACAAATATAAGACCCGATCGACGGGCGGCGATATCAATGTCGATATTTGTTCAAACTGCCATCCGTTTTTTACGGGGACGCAGAAAATCATTGATACCGAAGGGCGCGTTGAACGGTTCAAGAAGAAGTACGCGAAGAAAGAGAAGTAGCTTAAGAAGAGGCCATACGAGGGACCCTGCTTCGCTGAGGGGCAGGGTCCCTTTGTGTTTGCGCGCCAAGGGCTGAGTGGGGATCTGAGGGAACCGGGGCTATGGAAGCAGCCTTACTAAAGAAATGGGAAGCGTTGGCAACCCGTTATGATGAGTTGACGAATCAGCTCATGGACCCGTCTATGATGAGCCAGCCTTCGCAGCTACACAAAGTAAACAAGGAGCGGACGGATATCGAACCGGCAGCCAAGCTTCTTGAAATCTATCGAGACAACGCAAGGCAGTTGGAAGAAGCGGCTCAATTTCTTGCAGATCCCAGGGCCGGGGTCGAGTTGCATAAGATGGCGATGGAGGAGACTGCCACGCTTGAACGCCAGAAACGCGAGCTCGAGCAGCAGGCTCAAGAGTTGCTTATTCCTAAAGACCCGCGAGACGAGAAGAGCCTGCTCCTCGAAGTCCGCGCCGGGACCGGTGGTGATGAAGCGGCGCTCTTTGCCGGCGCGTTATTCCGGATGTATAGCAAGTACGCTGAGGTCAAAGGTTTCAAGGTCGATGTGGTCGAAGCCACAGAAACCGGGGGCGGGGGCTACAAGGGGGTCGTCGCGCTTATAGAAGGCAAGGGTGCCTACAGCCATTTCAAGTTCGAGGCCGGGGTCCACCGTGTGCAGCGGGTCCCCGTTACCGAGGCCAGTGGCCGGATCCATACCTCGACCGTCACCGTCGCAGTTATGCCTGAGGTGGATGAGGTGGATGTTCAGATCGATCCCATGGATCTCCGGATCGACACATTTTGTTCATCCGGTGCCGGAGGCCAGAGCGTCAATACGACAAAATCGGCGGTGCGGATCACCCATGTTCCGACCGGTGTGGTGGTGAGTTGCCAGGACGAACGGTCGCAGCTGAAAAATCGCAACAAGGCGATGCGGACCCTGCGGGCCAGAATCGTCGAGGCGGAGCGGGAGAGGCATGAAGCGGAAATCGCGCAGAATCGCAAGGCTCAGGTGGGCACGGGCGAGCGAAGCGAGAAGATTCGCACCTACAACTTCCCGCAGAATCGTGTGACAGATCATCGCGTCGGTGTGACCTTACATAAGTTGGAACAGGTGCTTGAAGGCGACCTCGACGAACTGGTCCAGGCTCTGAAGGCGCAGCGTCAGCAAGAGGTGGGAGCTGCTTAATATGGATGTGGTTGCCCCGATCCCTCAGTCAGCAGGCCAGGCAACGCTCGGTGAGATAATCGCCGAGACGCAACGGCTGTTGGAACAGGCCGGCATCGAGAGTGCGGGGCAGGAAGCGTTCTGGATAGTGGAGCACGTACTCAGTCTTCCCGCACATCATGTTGTCGCCGATCGAGACCGACTGCTGTCTCACGACGAGCTGTTGGCTGTGAGAGGGCTGGTCGAGCGGCGGGTTAGTCGTGAGCCCTTGCAATATATTCTGGGAACCCAGGAGTTTTGTGGGTTGGGGTTTGATGTGAACCCGGCGGTGCTCATCCCGAGGCCGGAGACCGAGTTGCTGGTGGAGTATGTCGCGCAACGGATTTCCGTCGAGCGACAGGCCACCATCGTTGATGTCTGCACGGGATCTGGGTGCATTGCCGTGGCAATTGCGCGGCTGAGACCTCGTGCGCGGGTGATCGCGACCGATCTATCGAGCCCCTCACTCGACGTCGCCAGGCAGAATGCCGCCCGCCATGCGGTATGCGAGCGCATCACATGGTTGGAAGGCGACTTGCTGGGACCTTTGGCGAAGCAGGAGCTGGAAGGGCGCATTGACGTCATCGTCTCGAACCCTCCCTATATTGCGGAGGCCGATTGGGAGATGCTTCAGCCGGAAGTGCGGCTGTTCGAACCTAGAGGTGCGCTGGTGGCAGGGCCTCGGGGGACGGAGTTGCACGAACGGTTAGTACAGGAATCTGGTCGATATTTGTCTCCAGGCGGAGCACTGATCATGGAAATTGGTGCAGGCCAGGCTCGTGCGATGCGCCGGATTGTCGACCAGATACCCGGGTACAGATTCCACCAGCTGGTCTACGACGCGGCGGGGCTTGAGCGTGTTGTAATTGTGGAGCGAGCAGGAACCTAACAGGATGCGGGAAAACCAATTCGGCATAGCAGAACTTCGATAATCTGTACGTTTGGGGCAAGAGCAGAGCACTCACGCAGGATGCTCAAAAAGGCCGTCCAGCAAGGCCGCAGCGAGCGAAGAGGCGAGGCATACGCTTCGGTACGTTGAGCCTCTGAGCGATGCGAGAACGAAGCTGACGGACTTTTTCAGCATCCTGACAAAGGCGGGACGATGGATCGTACAGTAATCACCGGCGGGATGCCGCTTCGAGGAGAGGTCGAGATCAGCGGGGCGAAGAATGCCACGTTGCCGATCTTAGCCTCGACCATCCTTGGCGGCGGCGAGTGTGTGATTACCAACGTGCCTCGCGTGGTGGATGTCGTCACCATGGGCAAGCTGTTGGGCATCATGGGCGCAAAGGTTCACCATGAGGGGAATCGTGCGGTTATTAACGCCGAGGTGATCACTTCGACCCAGGCTCCGTACGATCTTGTGAAGACCATGCGGGCCTCTGTGCTCGTGTTAGGGCCGCTCTTGGCGCGATGGGGAGAAGCCACGGTGTCGATGCCCGGTGGCTGCGCGATTGGGTCACGACCGGTCAATCTCCATCTTTCCGGACTTGCCAAAATGGGTGCGGAAGTTTCGATGGAACACGGGTATATTCACGCCAAGGCGAAGCGGCTGACGGGCGCACAGATCTATTGCGACATGCCGACCGTCACCGGAACAGAAAATTTGATGATGGCCGCGTCGCTCGCTCAGGGAACTACGGTCATTGAAAATGCCGCGAAGGAACCGGAAATCGTGGACCTTGCGAATTTTCTCGTGAAGCGAGGGGCTCGCATCACCGGTGCCGGGTCAGATGTCATCACGATCGAAGGTGTCCGTGAGTTGCACGGGAGTGATCACGACGTCATTCCGGATCGCATCGAAACAGGAACGTATCTCGTGGCTGGGGCCATTACACGGGGAACGGTGACGCTCAATCGATGCCGTCCGAATCACTTGGACGCACTGCTGATGAAGTTGCGGGAAGCCGGTGTTGAGATGAAGGTGGAGAAGGAACGGATTCACCTCAATGCGGCATCGCGGCTCAAAGGGATCGACATTCGGACGTTGCCGTATCCCGGGTTTCCTACCGACATGCAGGCGCAGATGGTGGCCTTGATGACGGCCGCTGAGGGTACGAGTGTGATTACGGAAACGGTGTTCGAGAGTCGTTTCATGCACGTCGAGGAGTTGCGACGGATGGGTGCTGAGATTAAGGTCGAGGGCAATCAGGCGGTGGTGACTGGACCGACCAGGTTGGCCGGGGCCCCGGTGATGGCGTCCGATCTTCGTGCGAGCGCAGGATTGGTCTTGGCTGGGCTAGCGGCGGAAGGTACGACGGAGATTCTCCGGGTCTACCATCTGGATCGTGGCTATGAGCGGATGGAAGAGAAGCTGCGTGGGTTGGGTGCGACGATCGCCCGTCACAAAGGGGAGGCGGCTCCGGCCGAGACTCGTTGACATCATGCTGACGATTGCCTTGTCGAAGGGGAAAATGCTGGATCTCACGCTGGACGTCTTTCGCCGCGCGGGATATGCACTGGGTAGCCTCTCCACCGAGAGTCGCCGGCTAGTGTTCCCCTGTCCGGAGATCGGCATGACCTTCCTGATTGTGCGGCCGACCGATGTGCCGACCTATGTCGAATATGGCGCGGCGGATGTCGGGATAGTCGGAAAAGACGTCTTGATGGAGCAGGACAGCGACGTATATGAGCCATTGGATTTAGGGTTCGGAGCGTGTAGAATCGCCGTCGCTGCGCTCAAGGGGCAGGCCTCACGCGATCGGCTGTCCTCGAAAATTCGGGTAGCGACAAAATATCCGAAGATCACCGAGCGGTATTTCAATCAGCGCGGCGTGCCGGTCGAAATCGTCAAGTTGTACGGTTCGATTGAGTTGGCGCCTTTGGTCGGTCTGGCCGATCGGATCGTCGACCTGGTTGAGACGGGGAACACGCTGAAGGCGCATAACCTCGTCGAAGTAGATTGCATCGCGCAATCCACGGCCCGGCTGGTCGTCAATCGAGCGAGTTTGAAGCTGAAGCATGCGGTGGTCACAGAGCTGATCAAACGGCTCCGGGCCGTCAGCTGCACGCCAACCGGGTTACGAACATCCGTTCCGCGCAAGTCCTCGCGCGGGGCACGTCGAACGGTCAGACGGACGCGCAAATGAAGATTGTGGCCTCCACCGAGCGAGCCTTTCTTCCCGCACTCAAGAAAGTGGCGTCGCGTGCCCGCGTGCAAGGGGCTGCCGTCGAGAAAACGGTCAAGTCGATTTTGCAAGCCGTGGAACGGGGCGGCGACAAGGCCGTTCTCCGTTATACGAAACAGTTCGACCGCGTCTCCATGAAAGACTCGGAGTTACGCGTCACCCCCGAAGAAATCAAAGAGGCCTACTTCCACATCCGGAAAGCCGAGGGCGACACACTCCGGTTTGCAGCCCAGCGGATCACGTCGTTCCACGAACGCCAGCGCATGAAGACCTGGATGTATCAGGACAACGAAGCGACCCTGGGGCAGGTGGTCACGCCGATCGATGCGGTCGGCGTCTATGTGCCGGGCGGCAAGGCCGTCTATCCCTCGTCGGTATTGATGTGCGCGATTCCGGCCAAGGTCGCGGGCGTCTCCCGTGTGGTGATGTGTACGCCGCCACAAAAAGGCCCGATCAATCCCTATTTGTTGGTCGCAGCCGACATCGCCGGCGTCACGGAGATCTATCGCATCGGGGGCGTACAAGCCGTCGGGGCGATGGCCTATGGGACCAAGACGATCCAACGTGTCGACAAAATCGTGGGCCCCGGCAATATTTATGTCGCGACGGCCAAGCGGCTCCTCTACGGCACGGTCGGGATCGACATGGTGGCAGGCCCGAGCGAACTACTCGTCGTCGCAGATAACGACGCCAAGCCGGCCCATGTCGCGGCTGATCTTCTCTGTGAAGCGGAGCATGACGAAGATGCGCAGGTCTACCTCGTCACCACATCGGCCCAGTTGGCGAAGGACGTGGTGCAGCTCATCGGCAGCCAGTTGAAGGGGTTGCGACGGGAAAAGATCGCGGCGAAGTCCATCGCGCGACATTCTGTGGCTTTCGTAGTCACCACAATGGACGAGGCCATCGATGTGGCCAACGAGATTGCCCCGGAACATCTGACGCTTTCGGTCGATGAGCCGTTCGATTATCTGGAGAAAATCCGTCACGCGGGGGCGCTCTTCTTGGGTCGGTACACTCCCCCGTCGGTTGCGGATTACGTCGCCGGCCCGAATCACGTCTTGCCGACCGGTGGGACGGCGCGCTTTTTCTCGGCACTTTCCGTCCACGATTACATCAAGGTGAGCAACATCGTGCACTATACGAAAGAGGAGCTGAGCAAGGTGAAAGATCATCTCGTTCGGTTGGCACAGATTGAAGGGTTTGACGCCCACGCGAAATCAGCCCAAAGCAGGTTCTCATGAAAAAGAATGTATCGGCACCACGGCAGGCATCGATTCATCGCGCGACCAAAGAAACGGATATCCATGTCGAATGGACGCTCGACGGCAGCGGCCAAGGGAAGATCGACACCGGGATTCGCTTCTTCGACCACATGCTGGAGTTGCTCTCCAAGCACGGCTTCTTCGACCTGACAGTCCAGGCCAAAGGCGACATCGATATTGACGAGCACCACACGGTGGAGGATGTCGGCATCGTCATGGGCAAGGCCTTGCATCAAGCGTTGGGCGAAAAGGCGGGGATCAAGCGATTCGGGTTCGCTTCAGCGCCGCTCGATGAAACACTCGCGCAGGTGACGGTGGATCTCAGTGGCCGGCCCTACCTCGTGTACAACGTCAAGCTGACGGATCGGAAAATCAAAGCCTTCGACCTAGGATTATTCGAAGATTTCTTCCAGGCCTTCGTCACCCACGGTGGCCTCAATCTCCACGTGAATCTCATGTATGGCCGCAACCCGCACCACATCATGGAAGCCATCTTCAAAGCACTCGCCAAGGCGCTCGATCAAGCGACGATGCTGGAAGAGCGGTTAGCTGGGAAGGTGCTCTCGACGAAGGGGATGTTGTAAGGCGAAATTGATCTTAACGAAGCGTACGAGAATGGGCTGGTCGCAATCAGGCGGTCAGCCCATTCTTTTTGGGGTTTGGTAGTAAAAGCGCCAGATGGGATCGTTGGGGTCGCGCTGGGGCAGGTCGGAATCACGGCAACGGATTTCTCGCTCGATAAAGTAGCCGGAACCTGGACCGGGGATTCGGAGAAGAACGGGGATACAAGAACCAGTGAGCGTGGCTTCAACGATCAACTTTTCTTTACGAACACCAACACGGTGATTATCCTGGCGTCCATGGACCAACAACCCGCTAGTGACGAGCTCGGGCTGAATGATAATGCGCCGTTTACCTCCGACAGACATACCGTTAATTCCCGACCAAATGCCAGTTTGTCCGAAGGAGAGAGTACCAGCTTCCTTGCTAGCATTGTGAATGAAAATGGATCCATGGAAGCCGGTGTAGACGAACATGGGTCCACGATAGGCGACCGTCCCATCGGTGTAACGGACTCCAATATCAGCGCTGATCTTTCGGCCCCAAGCGGCAAGTGGGCCACTGCCGAGTTTGATCTTCTCAATTTGGAGAAGCTATCGTTTGTCCCGTTCATGCAATTGCCGCCCGTCCTCGGTCATGGGAATCAGATCGTAGAGTCCTCCACCTTCTTCAATGCTGCAGCCAGCTTGAGTGAGAACGAGAATGAACAAAAATCAGAACGCGCTTCACCATGAATCCTCCGTGAGCAGTTCTTCGGTAACCTTATCCAGACATCGCTGGCTGGTCAAGAAATGGGGAAGAATATTCAGGGTAGGGATTCATATAATTGAGGAGTGGCGGGGCAGCTCCAGTTGCGGTATTGTTACGGCCTTACGGCTAGGTATGGGGCAAGAGGCATGAGCGGAACTAGGGAGTCTTGCCTCTTGTTTCAAGCAGGCTGCGGAAAATTATATCAGTTGGCTAGAGTTTCGATGGCTCACATCTGTGGCACAGTAGGAGTAGTCGCTAGCAGGATGCTCAAAAAGGCCGTCCAGCAAGGCCGCAGCGAGTGAAGGCCCGAGGCGTACCCTCTGGGGTACGTTGAGGGTCTGAACGATGCGAGAACGCAGCTGGCGGGCTTTTTCAGCATCCTGCCAGAAGGTGGATATGATTGCGATTATTGACTACGGCATGGGTAATCTTCGCAGTGTCTCTAAAGCCTTTGAGGCAGTGGGGCATCAGGCGGTGGTCACGCGTGACGCAAAGGTCATTGGAAACGCGAGCCATGTAGTGTTGCCCGGTGTCGGGGCCTTTGGCGATTGCATGGGCAACGTAGAGCGATTTGGGTTGGCGGAATCGATTCATACAGCGATTCAATCGGGCAAACCGTTTCTAGGAATCTGTTTGGGACTTCAATTGTTGTTCACGGAGAGTGAGGAGTTCGGCACTCACAAGGGTCTCGGCATTATCCCAGGCAGGGTCAGACGATTTGCCGCAGAGTCGGGGTTGAAGGTGCCGCACATGGGTTGGAACAATGTCACGATAGAGCGGCACTGTCCTCTGTTCGCAGGGATTGCCGACGGGGCGTACTGGTATTTTGTGCATTCGTTCTATGTCGACCCCTCTGACAAGACCGTTGCGGCAACCACGACAGACTACGGGACGACGTTTGTGTCGAGTATCTGGCGGGACAATGTGGTGGCCTGTCAGTTTCATCCCGAAAAAAGTCAGACTGTCGGGTTACGGTTAATTAAAAATTTTGGATCCTGGCATGCGTAGCCGTCAGGTGTTAGATGTGAGGGGTGAGGTGATTGCAATGCGAAACCAGCGAACCGTTGCCATAGGCCTGACGCCTCACGCGCTCACGCTGATGGTTCTCGTGCTAGCCGTAGTCGGCTGCAGCGGATCGAAAGTGACCACGAAGACGTCCGCGGAATTGCCGCGCTACCAGATTCGCACCATTGCGCTGGTCCCGTTCACGACTCTTGCGACGCCGCAGGTGAGGGACGTTGTCGATCAGACCTTCTTGGTGCCGCCGGGGGCTCGAGGGTCTGATATAGCAATAGCGGTGCCGACGAATACCGAGCAGTCTCTCCGGCAAACAGTCACAGTGCCGGCCAGCGCGGGGGCCACCGTCACGCAGTTACTGTGGAGCCGGTTGAGGACAAGGCAGGGTGTGACGGTGCTGCCGCCGAGTGAGGCAGCGAACGTACTGGCTTCTCCGGTGACGCCTCAACCTTCTGCCGGTCGGTCACCGGCGGTGGCGGCGGCAAAACAGCTCAAGGCGGATGCCTCGTTGATTGGTCAAGTGTCGGTGTACCAGGAACGGGTGGGTGGTCGCTTTGGCGCTAACCCCCCGGCAACGGTAGGTTTTGAAGCCAAGGTCGTCGCGGCTGACGGACAAGTTCTGTGGGAAGGGAATTATTACGAGAGACAGCGGCCGATGACGGAAGACGTTATGGGATTTATTCAGCGACATGGGGTGTTTGTTACGGCGGAGGAGTTGGCGATCTACGGGGTTGAACATATGCTCCTCGAATTTCCGTTTGGAACGGTAGGGGAACGCTAGCAAGGGACGGTTTTTGAATGCTCGTTATTCCCGCGATTGATTTGAAAGATCGCCGCTGCGTGCGGTTGTGTCAGGGCGACATGGCGGCCGAGACGGTCTATTCCGACGACGTACCGGCTATTGCGAAACAATGGCAACAAGGCGGCGCGACGCTGATCCATGTGGTGGACCTGAATGGAGCCGTGGATGGGGAGCCACGCAATCTTTCCCAGATCGAAGCGATCATTCGCACCGTGAGCGTGAAGGTGCAGGTCGGAGGAGGGATCCGGTCGATCGAGACGGTGCGACGCTATCTCGGGGCTGGTGTGGCCAGGGTGGTGCTCGGCACTGCGGCAGTGACCGATCGGTCTTTCTTGGAGAAAGCCTGTCTAGAGTTTCCTCGCCAGATTCTGTTGGGACTGGATGCGCGGGATGGGAAAGTTGCGGTGAAAGGTTGGACTGCGGTATCGGAGACGAAGGCGACGGATCTGCTCAAGGAACTGGCAGGCCATGCCTTGGGTGCAGTGATCTATACGGACATTTCCCGCGATGGTATGCTGGGCGGGCCAAATCTGGTGGCGTTGCGGGAGGTGGTTGAGTTGTCGTCTTTCCCCGTGATCGCCTCCGGTGGGATTTCGCGCGTCGAAGACTTGCGGGCCGTGCAGGCACTCGGTCCACGGGTTGAAGGTGCGATCGTGGGGAAGGCATTGTACGACGGAAAACTAGATTATCGGGCTGCTCTGGCAGCCCTCGGTGAGGGGTGAGGCGTTAGGGGTAAGGGGTGAAGAGCACGACAATGTGAGGGTTTCACCTCACGCCTAACCCCTCACCCCTAACGGTTTGAGCATGTTGACCAAACGTATTATCCCCTGCCTCGATGTTAAAGACGGTCGTGTCGTTAAAGGCGTGAGCTTTGTGAACTTGCGCGACGCAGGAGATCCGGTCGAAGTGGCCACGGTCTATGATCACGAAGGAGCGGATGAACTCTGTTTTCTGGACATCACCGCCTCTCATGAAAATCGAAAAACCATCATTGACGTGGTTGAGCAGACGGCGGCGCGGGTGTTCATGCCGCTGACCGTCGGTGGGGGAGTGAGAACGCTCGAGGACATCCGGGCGCTGTTGAATGCGGGCGCGGATAAAGTGAGCATCAATACGGCGGCAGTCCAACGGCCTGAATTTGTGAAGGAAGCGGCGGAGAGGTTTGGGACACAATGTATCGTCGTGGCGATCGACGCCAAGCGCCGCGCTGCGCCGACGGCAGGGTGGGAAGTGTTCACCCATGGCGGCCGTAAGTCGACCGGTCTTGACGTCGTCGAATGGGCGAAGACGATGGTGCAGTACGGGGCCGGTGAGATATTGCTCACAAGCATGGATCAAGATGGGCAACGGCAGGGCTATGACCTCGCGTTGACGGCCACCGTGTCGGAGGCTGTGTCGATTCCGGTGATTGCGTCAGGCGGCGTGGGGAGTTTGGCCCACCTCTATGACGGATTCGTCAGGGGCAAGGCCGATGCGGTGCTGGCCGCGTCTATTTTTCACTTCCGGACTCACACGATTCCGGAGGCGAAAGCCTATCTTCGACAGAAGGGAGTGGCGGTTCGATAATGGATGTGGGGCGATTGAAATTCGATGCGCAGGGGCTGATTCCGGCAGTTGTGCAGGATTGGCGGGATGGTACGGTGCTGATGGTGGCTTTCATGAACCAGGAGGCACTGCAGAAGACCGTCGAGACGAAGTCCGTGCACTTCTGGAGCCGTTCGCGTCAGACGCTATGGGAAAAGGGTGAGACCTCCGGTCACAAGCTGCAGCTCAAAGACCTGTTTCTAGATTGTGACGGTGATGCCCTTCTCGTGAAGGTTGAGCCGGTCGGTCCGACGTGCCATACGGGAGAGCGGGCCTGCTTCTTTTCCCGTCTGGACTCGCCTGAGACGAAGACGCCCGAGTCCTGGGGTGGAATTTTCGAACGGCTCTACCAGATGATCCAAGAGCGGAAGCGTCAACCCTCGAGTGAGTCCTACACGTCCACCCTGTTGGAAGGCGGTGTCGATCGTATCCTGAAGAAAGTCGTTGAAGAAGCCGGCGAGGTGGCGATTGCAGGGAAGGGTGGGAAGAAAGACGAGATCGTTCACGAAACGGCGGATCTGCTGTTCCATACCTTGGTGGCGCTGGGGTATCACGGCATCACACTTCAAGACGTCTATCAGGAATTGGCGACTCGGTTCGGGAAGTCTGGCTTGAGAAAAGGAACCACGCCATGAGCAAGTGCCTCTTTTGTAAAATCGCCGCGAGAACCATTCCCGTAGCGCTCGTCTACGAGGACGATATGCTGGTTGCGTTCGACGATATCAATCCACAGGCTCCGACACATACGCTTGTCATCCCCCGAAAACATGTGGCCTCGATTGCCGAGCTTCAAGATTCTGATGTCGAGCTACTCGGGCGTCTGATGCTGGCCGGCAATACGATCGCAACACAGAAGGGGATTGCCGATGCCGGGTACCGCTTCGTCGTCAATACCGGTCTGCATGGCGGCCAGAGCGTGTTTCATCTTCATCTCCATGTTCTGGGCGGGCGCCATCTCGCTTGGCCTCCCGGCTAGCACATTTTCACCACGTTGACAGATTTATTTCCCGTCTGTTAATCTGTCCGGTCTATTTTTACGACTACTTACGTTTACCTTTCTCACCGGTGCCAGGTGAGGGGATAGGAGCTGCGACTCCCGTGGGCCGAGGTTTGATTTCTGAAGACGTGATCAATCAAGTCAGAGATCGGGTCGATATCGCCGAGGTAGTCGGACATCACGTGAGCCTGATTCGGGCCGGCCAGAACTTGAAAGGTCTGTGTCCCTTCCATCAGGAAAAATCGCCCTCCTTTACGGTCAGCTCCTCCCGCCAGATCTTTCATTGTTTCGGATGCGGCGCGGGCGGCAACGTGTTTACATTTCTGATGCGAATCACCGGCGCGAATTTTCCTGATACGGTCCGTGAGCTCGGGCAAAAATTCGGAATTGACGTGCCGGAGAGCGGGCCGAGCGCGGGGCCTCAAGCGGCCCAGGCGAGTCGCCTTGAACCGCTCAATCGGGCGGTGACGGCGTGGTTTCAACAGAATTTGCGGGATGGGGTGATCGGTGCGACGGCGCGGGACTACTTGGCCAGTCGGGGCATTCACGCTGGGACGATCGAGCGATTTGAAATTGGTTGTGCACCGGCTGAGTGGGACGGGCTCATCAAGGCGCTGAGCAAGCAGGATTTTGCGCAGAGTGATTTGGCCGCCGCCGGATTGACGGTGGTACGAGAACATGCGTCCGGCGCCTACGATCGTTTTCGCGCCCGCGTGATGTTTCCCATTACGGATCTGCGTAAGCGGGTCGTCGGTTTTGGAGGGCGTATCCTCGGCGAGGGAACTCCGAAGTACCTGAATTCACCGGATACTCCCTTGTTCAAGAAGGGGCAGACGCTCTACGCGTTGGACCTTGCACGGGAAGCGGTAGCTCGGCTGAAGACCGTGATCGTGGTGGAAGGGTATTTTGATGCGGTCGCGCTTCATCAAGCCGGACTGATCCATACGGTTGCGACGCTGGGGACCGCATTGACGGCGGAGCATATTCAGGTGTTGAGACGGTTTGCCTCGAAGGTCGTGCTGTTGTTCGATCCGGATCAGGCCGGGGTTCGTGCAGCACTGCGAGGGCTCGATCTGTTTGTGAACAGCGGGCTCGGCGTAAAAGTCGTCACGTTGCCGGCTGGAGAGGACCCCGATACTTATGTGCGGAAGGAAGGGCCTGAGGCCTTCGCTCAGTTGGAAGAACGGTCACCCAGCCTTTTGGATTTTTCCCTCGAGCATTGTTTGAGCACGTCGGAGTCCGGTACGATTGAAGGACGGATTCGCAGCGTGGACGATGTGCTGCGGATCCTGCAAAAGAGCGAGCATCCGATCGAACGAGAGGAGCGGATTCGCGTGGTAGCCGAACGGCTGGGAATTAGCCAGCAACGATTGATCGATCGTTATCCGGCGTTGGTACAGTCGGAGGGACGTCGACCGGCGGCCACTCAATCGGACAGCCCCATACCGGCGACGTTCAAGGGTGTAAGCGAAGAGCGGGATCTGGTGTATTTGCTGCTGCACGGGCACCTGACGCCCGCCGATGTGCAACGACTGCGGCCCGAGGCCTTTTCCGTTCCGGCCTGTCGGTCCCTCGTTGAGGCAGCACTGAATCACCTTGATCGAGACGGTCGAGTCGGGCTCAGGTTATTGCTGGAT
This sequence comes from Nitrospiraceae bacterium, assembly GCA_016650275.1. GTDB lineage: Bacteria > Nitrospirota > Nitrospiria > Nitrospirales > Nitrospiraceae > Palsa-1315. The sequence goes on from JAENWB010000239.1 coordinate 15,781, forward strand.
GCGGTGGTTGATCGTCCTGATTGCGGGTCGCTGGCGACTGAACTGTCCATGCGGGAAGACCATTTCGACGACGTAGAGGCCCACGTCACGGGTTGTTTAGATACCTTGGATCGGAAGCGGGCCGAGGCCGTGTTTCGAGATCTAATCGCGCAACTCAAATCTGCCGAACGGGAAGGTCGTGAGGAGGATGCTCGGACACTGAACGCACAAGTGAATGAATTGAGAATGCACAAGGCCGGTCGGCCTTCCACCGGGATATTGTCCGTAGTGAAGGAGTAGTCATGGCGAAACCAGCGTTGCTCGGCGAAGTGAAGAAGCTGATCTTGATGGGGAAAGAGAAGGGCTTTTTGACGTACGACGAGCTAAATAGCACGTTACCAGCGGAAGTGGTGTCCTCCGAGCAGTTCGGGAGCATCATGACGATGTTCGGCGAAATGGACATCGAGATTGTCGATGCGCCCGAGGGGGAACGGATTAGGAAAGCCCGGGATACTGAGGATGCAAGTGAGGAAGCCGAGGAAGCCGAGGTCGAAGCCGGTGCTGGTGCCGGAGAGGAGAATGAGAAGGAAGAGAAGGAAGAGAAGGAAGAAAAGGAGATCGATTTAACTCCCGGCGCACTCAGCCGGACAGACGATCCGGTCCGACTCTATCTCAAAGAGATGGGAAGTGTGGCGCTGTTGAGCCGTGAGGGAGAAATCGAGATCGCGAAACGTATTGAAGAGGGAAAGAAGGATATCGCCTCGGTCATCTATGGGATGCCGATGACGATTGAGTTTGTCCTCGCACTGTACGATCAGCTCAAGAGCGGGACCATCGATGTGCGTGAGATCGTCCCGATCGTCGAGACCGAGGAGGAATTCGAGGAAGAACAAATCCAGCGGGACTATGAAGAGCTTCGAGTTAAGACGCTTGAAGGGCTGAACTCCGTCCGGAAAATCTCAACCTCACTCAAGAGTCTCTATGAAGTTGCCCGGCATGCCAACAGTGATCCCGCGAAACAAAAGAAGATTAAGAAGCAGATTGATACGATTCGCGATCAGGTCGTGGAGAAGATGGAGTCCGTCAACCTGCATGGCGTGCTGAAGGATCGGATGGTGCAGCGTGTGCGGGAGCTGGCGATTCAGATCCGGACGGCGGAGCGAGAGATCGTCAGTTGCCAACGACGGATTGGAATCAGTGGTGAGGCCGGTGCTGAGGCCCTCAAGAAGCTCTGTCGTGAACGGAAAGACTTTCTCGCCGTCAAACGCAAGACGAGCTGCTCGGAGGAGGCCCTCAGCGAGATTAAAAAGATCTATCAGGCCGCGAGGAGCCGGATTCGACTCCTCGAGACCGAAGAGGCCCTCGTGTCCGCGGAAGAGATCAAAGATGCGGTCAAGCATCTGGACGTGGCGGAGGAAAAGGTCAAACGTGGGAAAGCCGAGCTGGTCGAGGCCAATCTTCGACTCGTCGTCAGTATCGCCAAGAAGTACACGAACCGCGGTCTCCAGTTCCTCGACTTGATCCAGGAAGGCAATATCGGCCTGATGAAGGCCGTCGATAAGTTTGAGTACAAGCGCGGCTACAAATTCAGTACCTATGCCACCTGGTGGATCCGCCAGGCGATTACCCGGGCGATCGCCGATCAAGCACGGACGATCCGTATTCCGGTACACATGATTGAGACGATCAACAAGCTGATCCGAACCTCCCGCCATCTGGTCCAGAAACTCGGGCGCGAACCAACGCCGGAAGAAATTGCCGAGCGCATGGATCTGCCGCTTGACAAAGTGCGGAAGATCTTAAAGATTGCGCGTGAACCGATTTCTCTGGAGACCCCGATCGGTGAAGAAGAAGACAGTCATTTGGGCGACTTTATTGAGGACAAGAAGGCGGTGTCTCCTCTGGAGGCGGCGATTCGGTATGATCTCCAGCGCCAGATCAACAGCGCATTGGAAACACTCACGCCACGGGAAGAGAAAGTCTTGCGGAAGCGATTCGGCATCGGCGAAGCCACAGACCATACCCTCGAAGAGGTCGGTCAGGATTTCGAAGTGACCCGCGAACGTATCCGGCAGATCGAAGCCAAGGCCTTACGCAAGCTGCGTCATCCGAGTCGGAGCAAGAAGCTACGTAGCTTCGTGGAAAGTCTGTGATGCGCCACGGAGTGTTCCTCGGGATTTGACTCCGCTCCTTGGGCAGCCTAGAATAATCTGTTCGTGTCTGCGGGTCAGGCGCGAGAGAGTCATCCGCCTGATCGGGCCCATAGCTCAGGTGGTTAGAGCGGCTGACTCATAATCAGCTGGTCCTAGGTTCAAGTCCTAGTGGGCCCACCAGCGTGGAAGTGGAACTCAGAGGGTAAGAATGTTGCTCGGAACAACAGCTATAGGAGTGCGTTGAACCAGAATCTTTCCCCCCTTATCGAACTGCAGAAGCTGGATCTCCGCATCACGGAGATCAAGGACCAGCGCCGAAAAATCCCAGAGCGGCTCCACGCGGTTGAAGCCCCGCTTCGAGAAGCCCAGCAGCTACATCAACAAACCAGTGCCTCCGTGGAGATTTTCATCAAGGAACGGCGGTCGCACGAACAGGATCTTGAAGCGCATGAAGTGCACACTGAGAAGATGAAGTCTCGGCTGTCCGAGTTGAAGTCTAATAAGGAATATCAAGCACATCTTTTCGAGATCGAGGTCGCCAATAAGAAGAAAGGGGACATTGAGGAGAAGATCTTGCTGTGTATGGAGAAGATCGAACAACTGCAGCGCACAGCAAACGAGGCGCAAGAGAAACTCAGCGCCATCGGAAAGGCCTTTACGCAGGAGAAGCAAGTGCTCGACGAACTGGAGCACGCCCTCTCAACAGAGTTGGCCGATCTCGAAGCGCAGCAGCAAGCCCGTTCGGCTCATGTCGAGAAGGGGCTCCTCAGCCGCTATAATGCAATCAAGTCGGCGCGGAAGGATCAACCGCTCGCTGAGATTAAAGAGGGGATCTGTTCCGGATGCCGTCTTCAGCTTCCTCCGCAACTGATTTCAGAAGTGAAACGCTCGCAAGATCTCCACACCTGTCCCTATTGCCGTCGGATGCTTTACTGGGATGGGCAACTTCCTGTCGAATCCAGGCAAGGCCCTGATCTCGATAAGACGTCGATCCTTGAGATCGGCGAGTCGGTCTAATCTGTTTTCCCCAGGACAGCCCGGGTCGTTTTAAAGTGCAGCTTCGCGACTGATCCTAATCGTTCCTCTCCATGTTTTTTCACAATCATGCGCCCAGCCAATTCGACGGCAGGTGATGCCCCTTTGGGCAACGTCGTGCCGATCTCATCCGAGAGGCGTTTCAGTCGGAGGAGGAATTCCGCACGGGCCAGGATGGAGGCCGCAGCCACGGCGATATCGGATTCGGCTTTATGTCGCTGTTCTAATATGATCGTTCGTCCTTTTTCCTGCAGGGCATTCAAAATCAGTCGTTCGTCGCCAAATTGGTCCGCGATTGCGCGTCCGCACGAGACCTTGTCCAGGAGAGTCTCTAGGGCCTTGGCATGTCCCCAGGCCAGTAATCGGTTCAGGTTCCGGATCTTCACATACAATTCGTTGTACCGTTGCGGGCCGATTGCGATAATACTGTGGGGGCAAATCATCCGGATGTCGGGTGCCATTTCGAGAATACGGCCGTCGGATATTTTTTTGCTGTCTCTGACATTCATGATGGCCAGTTCACCCTGTGTGGTGGCGTCGACGAAGACGGCGGCGATGACCAGAGGACCAAAATAGTCTCCTTTGCCGGACTCATCGATGCCGATTCGCTCCACCTTCGTCTTTTCCATTGTCGTGGTCACAAGCAAGGGGCCATAGTAGAGATTCTCAAAGAGGCGCGGTAATCTAACAGAGCCTTAACGGACGGTCAATTTTCAGATCGTAGGCGATGGGTCGTTCATCAAGGAGGCTATGCGATGCAGGCATGGAGGTTGTTCCCGCTTGGAGTGCTGCTGGTTGTCGCGGGGCTCGGAGTGGCGGTGATCACCGGGTGCGAAACGAATCCGTACACCGGGCGATCACAGCTGTTGATGACCTCGGTCTCCGAGGAGATGCAATTAGGCGCACAGGCGTATAGCCAGGTGAAGAACGATCCCAAGCTCAGGCAGTCGCAAGACCCCCGAGAGATTGAACCGGTCAAGCGGATCGCTGCTCGGATTATCGAGGCGGCGAAGCGATCGAAATATGCTGAGATGGCGCAGCAGTTTCAGTGGGAAGTGATAGTCATCAAGAATGACAAGACGGCGAATGCCTTCGCGCTGCCTGGCGGTAAGATGGCGGTGTATACCGGCATCTTTCCCATGGCCAAGACGGAAGCAGGACTGGCCGCCGTCATGGGGCATGAAGTTGTCCATGCGCTGGCCCGCCACGGTGCCGAACGGATGAGCCAAGGCCAGTTGACGAATGCCGGGCTCCAGGTCATTGGCGCGGCAGCCGGAGCGGCAGGCGGGGGTGGGATGTTGGGGCAAGCGGCGATGGCGGCGCTCGGTGTCGGTGCGCAGGTCGGCGTATTGCTGCCTTTCAGCCGAAAGCACGAATCGGAAGCGGATTATGTCGGGATTCTGCTTGCAGCGGACGCCGGCTATGACCCACGCGAGTCTGTTGCCCTGTGGGAACGGATGGGACAGATGTCCGGTAGTGGCGCGCCGTCAGAGTTTATGTCTACGCACCCAAGCCACGAGACCCGTATTACCCAATTGAAAAAGTGGATGCCGGAGGCCATGGCTATCTACCAGAGCAAGCCGCCAGCGCCTGCGGCGTTGTTGCCGCCTGTGCAGTAAATCAAGACATTTGTGGTGAGCCCTTGAAAGCGCTGACATCCAGCCCTATAGTATTCTGGCGCGAGGGGGAAGACCGGGTGATCGCTTGGAGCGGTAACGCTCTGAGAGGAAAGTCCGGACTTCATGGGCAAGGCGCTGGGTAACTCCCAGGCGGAGCAATCCGACACCAGCACCACAGAGAACAAACCGCCGATGGCCAAGGCGAGGGGATTCTAATCCGGTTGCCTTGGATCAGGTAAGGGTGAAACGGTGGGGTAAGAGCCCACCGCGGTGGTGGCGACATCACCGGCACGGTAAGCGTCGCCCGATGCAAGGCCAAATAGGAAGACATCTGTCGGCTTTTTTTAGAAAGTCGGCAACCGGCTGGCCCGGCCGAGGTCTTCGGGTAGGTCGCTTGAGGTTCGAGGCAACTCGAATCCCAGAGAAATGATCACCCCCGTAGGGGACCATATCCCAGACGGGACAGAATCCGGCTTATAGGTCTTCTCCACCGCGCTTTTTTTATCGCTCGACGCAGTTCTCCTTCCGTCACTTTCCCTGCGAAGTGTTCGACCTCGTCGAGCAAGACGACGGGAACCCGTGCCCCATAGCGTTCCGTCAAGACTCTGTCGCCTTCGATATGTACTTTGCTCGTTTCGATGTGTAGTTCTGACTGGAGTTGGATCGCAATTCGGTAGACCACATCGCAGAGATGGCAGTCTTCACGAGACAGGATGGTCACACGGACAGGCATGCTCATGGAGGCAAGACTCATGGCCAACGAGATGGAGCAGCGTGGAAGGTATCATGTCGGGAGCTAGACTGTCAGGCAAGGAGGCTCCCAGACCTGCCTTACTATTGACGGGTGGAAACACGTGGTGATAGGATTAGCCATATTTCTCCCTGATTTTTCAGAACGTTCTGAGTGAACGTGGGAATCGTGCGTGGTTCTCACCGGTGGTATGGATGGAGGTTCTGTCATGAAGCTCACAGGTGCTGAGATCCTCATCGAATGCCTCAAACGGGAAGGCGTCAAGACAATTTTTGCGCTTCCCGGTGGTGTCGTTCTGAAGATTTTCGACATGCTTCATCAGCAGAAGGATATTGAAGTAGTCCTCACTCGTCATGAGCAGGGAGCGGGCCATATGGCGGAAGGCTATGCCAAGGCGACCGGTAAAGCCGGGGTCTGCCTTGTGACCTCCGGACCTGGTATGACGAACGTGATCACAGCGTTAGCGGATGCCTACATGGACTCCGTGCCGCTGGTCTGTTTTAGCGGACAGGTCCCTACCAGCCTTATTGGGAACGATGCATTCCAAGAGGCAGACAATGTCGGCTTGAGCCGTCCCTGCACCAAGTACAACTTTCTTGTGAAAAATGTGGCCGATTTGGCGACGACAATCAAAGAAGCCTTCTACATCGCGACGACGGGGCGTCCAGGGCCGGTGTTAGTGGACATTCCGAAAGACGTATCCATGGATAAGGCAGAATTTACCTATCCGAGCTCCGTCTCCATCCGTAGCTACAATCCAGTGTATGAAGGGAATAAGTGGCAGATTAAGCAAGCGGCTGAGGCTATGACGAAGGCGAAGAAGCCGGTGCTATATGTCGGCGGCGGCGTCATCTTCTCTGGGGCGTCGCACGAATTAATGGAGTTGGCTGAACTGACTCATATGCCGGTCGACATGACGTTGATGGGGCTTGGAGCTTTCCCTGGCGAGCATCCCCAGTCCATGGGCATGCTGGGCATGCACGGCACCTATTGGGCGAACATGGCGATGCATTACTCCGATCTCGTCGTTGCCATTGGTGCGAGATTCGACGATCGTGTCACTGGAAAGGTCTCCGAATTTTGTCCGCATGCCAAGGTCATCCACATCGATATCGATCCAACCTCGATTCGGAAGAATGTCAATGTCGACATTCCGATCGTCGGTGATTGCAAGACCGTGCTTCGTGAGTTGATCCAGATACTTCGTGCCACGGTAAACGGCGATCAACGGGAATTGCGCAAGCCCTGGTGGAATCAGATTCGCGAATGGCAACAGGCGAATCCTCTCGCATATCAACAAGAAGCAGACGGGCCGATCAAGCCGCAGCACGTCATCAAGCGGCTCTATGAGCTCACGAAGGATCGGGACCCGATCGTTTCGACCGATGTTGGGCAGCACCAGATGTGGGCCGCCCAGTACTTCAAGTTGGCGAAGCCGAATCGCTGGTTGACCTCTGGAGGACTTGGGACCATGGGTTTTGGATTTCCTGCCGCCATGGGGGCACAGGCCGCGTTTCCTGGTCGGCTGGTCCTTTGCATCGCGGGCGATGGCAGTATCCAGATGAATATGCAAGAAATGGCGACGGCAGTGGTGCACAAGCTGCCGGTCAAGATTATCGTACTCAATAACCGCTTCCACGGGATGGTCCGGCAATGGCAGGACCTTTTCTATGAAGGTCGGTATGCCTCGAGTTATCTGGAGACGACGCCGGACTTTGTAAAGTTAGCGGAGGCCTATGGAGCGGTCGGGCTCAGGGCCAGCAAGCCATCTGAGATTGATGCCGTCCTCAAGGAAGCGATCGCGGTGAATAAACCGGTCATCGTCGATGTGCCGACGTATCCGTATGAAAACGTCTATCCCATGATTCCCGCAGGCGGCTGCAACCATGAGATGATTTTGGAAGATCCGCCAGCTTTGAAAAATAAGCAGGCTGGAGCGGGACAGATGGCTCCGAAAGATTCAGACACGATCCTCACGGCTTAACCGACGGCGTTAGGAGTCACGCGGAGCATGGAACACATTATTTCGGTAACCGTCGAGAATAAGTTTGGTTCGTTGTCTCGCGTCGCCGGCCTGTTTAGCGGTCGCGGTTTCAACATCGAAAGTCTCTCTGTGGCGCCGACGCTCGATCCGTCGATGTCGCAGATGACCATTGTTACGTCCGGAGACGAGCGGATCATCGAGCAGATCGTGAAACAGCTCAATAAATTAATCGACGTTATTAAGGTCGTGGATCTGAACGAGAGCGATTTTGTCTCGCGGGAGACGGCGCTCATCAAGGTGCATACGCGGCCCGAAGATCGCGCGGAAGCATTGCGGATCGCCGATATTTTCCGGGCCAACGTCATCGACTCCACGCCGGCGACGTACACCATCGAGGTGACCGGCGATCCTCAAAAGATCGGAGCGATCATCAATCTTCTGCAGCCCCTCGGTATTAAGGAACTCACACGTACCGGACGAGTTGCGGTCGCCCGCGAGTCGATTCGGTCGACGGGTGTGCCGGCGAAAAAGGTTGCCCGCGAATAGGCGTCATCTCGGACTCAACGTCCAATCAGTTTCTTAACACGGCTATTACCCCAGGAGTGATCGATGAAGATTTACTACGATAAGGATGCCGATATTCAACAGATCCGGAACAAGAAAGTGGCGGTAATCGGCTATGGCAGTCAGGGCCACGCCCATGCGCTCAACATGAAGGAGAGCGGCGTGAGTGTTGTCATTGGGTTGCGCGAAGGCGCCTCATGGAAGAAGGCGGAGCAAAGCGGACTGAAAGTTATGCCGGTGGCCGATGCCGTCAAGGCGTCTGATGTCGTCATGATTCTTGCGCCGGACGAAGCGCAAGCGGCCATCTATCGGCAGGACATCGCTCCGAATCTGAAGCCGGGCTCCTATCTCGCGTTTGGCCACGGCTTTAACATTCATTTCGGACAGATTGTGCCGTCACCTACCACCAATGTATTCATGGTCGCTCCCAAGGGACCTGGCCATCTTGTCCGATCGGAATATACGAAAGGCAGCGGGGTGCCGTGTTTGCTCGCGATCCATCAGAATCCAAGCGGAACGACTCAGCAGGTAGGCCTTGCCTATGCCAGTGCGATTGGAGGGGGACGGGCTGGTGTGATCGAAACAAACTTTCGGGAAGAAACCGAGACGGATCTCTTCGGCGAGCAGGTCGTCCTTTGTGGAGGACTCACTTCTCTCATCCAGGCCGGGTACGAGACGCTTGTGGAAGCCGGCTATTCTCCGGAGATGGCCTATTTTGAGTGCCTGCACGAAGTAAAATTGATCGTGGATTTGATCTATCAGGGCGGCATTGCCAATATGCGGTATTCTATCAGTACGACGGCTAAGTACGGAGATATCACCCGCGGTCCTCGGATTGTGACGGAGCAGACGAAGCAGGAAATGAAGAAGATTTTGGGCGAAATTCAGCAAGGTCAGTTCGCCAAAGAGTGGGTGTTGGAGAATCAGGCGAATCGTCCGGTCTACAATGCGTTGCTGGCTAAAGGTGAAGCCCATCCCATCGAAGAGGTCGGGAGCCGGCTGCGGGCGATGATGCCTTGGCTGAAGAAGGACCAACTGGTCGATAAGAGCAAAAACTGAGGTTCGAGGACTCTGTGGCAGATCGTGCCATCGGCATCCCGTTTGCCAAAGAAGGAATTCCCTTCATCGGGGCTGCTATCGGCGTTACACTGCTAGCAGGATGGCTGGGATGGATCATTGTGGCGGTCGGGGCGGCGAGCCTGACGCTCTTCGTCTCCTGGTTTTTCCGCAATCCCTATCGAGTGGTGCCTCAAGGGCCTCGTCTTATCGTGGCACCCGGTGACGGGAAAGTTATTGCCATTGAAGAAGAGTTCGAGCCGCGATTCATTAAGGATCGTAGCATTCGACTCACCATCTTCTTGAACGTGTTCGACGTGCACATCAATCGAATCCCCTGTGAAGGGGTCGTCGAGGAGGTGCAATATCAGCCGGGTTTATTCCTCGTGGCCAGCAGGCCGGATGCAACCTTGAGGAACGAGCAAAATGCCCTGATGATTCGGACGGTGCAGGGCGCGAAGGTGCTGTGTGTGCAGGTGGCCGGGTTGATTGCCAGGCGGATTGTCTGTTGGGTCTCATCGGGAGATCAGGCCGTATGCGGTGAACGATTTGGGCTGATTCGATTTGGGTCACGGATGGATACGTTTCTGCCGATCGGGACGGTGATCAACGTAGCAGTCGGTGATCGTGTGAAAGGCGGAGAAACCATCCTGGGGGAACTGCGATGAAGACCACTGGACTTCGTCAATCATTCGGGAGAGATGGGAAGCGGCGTAAAGCCGCTATGCACCTGATCCCGAATCTTTTTACGACAGGGAATCTACTCTGCGGCGTGTTTTCGATGCTGTCCGTATTCAATGCGGACTACATGGTCGCAGCGGTCGCCATCCTGGTGGCAATGATCTTCGACGTGCTCGATGGAAAGTCGGCGCGGTTGACGAACAGCACCAGCCATTTCGGCCTCGAATACGACTCGTTGTCCGACGTGGTGTCGTTCGGGGTTGCGCCAGGCCTCTTGATTTATTCCTGGGCGCTGAGCGGACAGGGTATGTTTGGTATGGCGGTGATGTTCGCCTACGTGGCGATGGGTGCGGTCCGGTTAGCCAGGTTTAATTCAACTATGGCCGTGCCGGACGGTAAGTACTTTACCGGGCTGGCTATTCCTGCAGCGGCAGGGGTCGTGGCGTCGCTCGTGATCTTCGACCACTATAGCGTCAGGATTGGAACGGAAGTAAAGCCCCTCCTCGTCCTGATTATTACGCTGACTCTTTCGTTCTTGATGGTGAGCACCATCAAGTATCGGAGCTTTAAAGACATGAAGTTCCGCGGCGGTCAGCACATTACCTATCTCGTGTGGGGAATCTTGGCGCTCATGCTCGTAGCCGCCTGGCCCCAAGTTATGCTATTTGTCATCTTTGCCGGTTATGCCTTGCTGGGTCCTGTAGAGCGGCTTGTCGGACTTCTGGTCAAAATGGGCAGAAAACGTCCGTCGACCAAGGGCGAGCAGTCGGTGATTGAATCAAAGTCCTAATGGCGTCGACGAGGAGTAGTACGCGATTGCGCAGCAATGAGAGAGCTGGTGAATGGTGCAAACCAGCCTGTGCGACGCCGAACTCGCCTCTGAGCCAGAATCCGTGAAACCCGAGTAATGGATTCCGCCTCGCCCCCGTGACAGGGCGTAATGAAGGGTCATGAACAGCTGGGCACGTTGTTCATGGCTAAATCAGGGTGGTACCACGGAGCTTCTCAAGCCTCCGTCCCTGGGCGTGGGGATGGAGGCTTTTTATTTGAGATCGCTGAAAATGCTTTCCCGCATCGTTCTCGGTCGCGTGCCTCCCTGCGACGTACCCCTAGGGGTACGCCTCAGTCGTCCCGCTTCCTGCGGCCTTGCTGGAAAGGCATTTTGAGCGATCTCACAAGATGAGAGAGGTGAAAGCATGACACGCATGATTCGAATTTTCGATACGACGTTGCGGGACGGCGAACAGTCGCCCGGCGCTAGCATGAATGTGGAAGAGAAAATCATGGTGGCGAAGCAGCTGGCGCGGTTGGGGGTTGATATCATCGAGGCAGGATTTGCCTATAGTTCGCCAGGAGATTTTGATGCGGTGCGGCGGATTGCGCAGGAAGTCGAGGGGCCGACGATTTGCAGCTTGGCGCGGGCGCGCCCAGAGGATATCGATCGAGCCTGGGAGGCATTGAAGGGAGCTCCTAAGATCCGCATTCATACGTTTCTCTCGACCTCGGATATCCACTTGAAGCATCAGTTCAGAATGACGCGCGACGAGGCGAAGAGGCGCGCGGTTGAGATGGTGCAACTGGCAAGGAGCTATGTGGACGATGTTGAGTTTTCACCCATGGATGCCAGTCGCTCCGATCCCGCCTATCTCTATGAGGTGATCGAGGCGGTGATTGCCGCAGGAGCTGGGACGATCAATATTCCTGATACGGTCGGCTATGCGGTGCCACAAGAATTCGGCAGGCTCATTCGTGGGATTCGCGAGCAGGTGTCAAACAGTGCGAAGGCGGTGATCTCCGTCCATTGTCACAACGACCTCGGCCTCGCCGTGGGGAATAGCTTGGCGGCAGTGTTCGAGGGGGCCGGCCAAGTCGAGTGCACGATCAATGGGATTGGTGAGCGGGCAGGGAATACGGCGCTGGAAGAAATTGTCCTGGGACTTCGGACCAGGAAAGATTTCTATCAAGCCGACACGAAGATTCATACCGAAGAGATCTCGAAGACCAGCCGATTGGTCAGCAAGATAACCGGCATGGTGGTGCAGCCGAATAAGGCCATCGTCGGGGCGAACGCCTTCGCCCATACGTCTGGCATTCACCAAGACGGCCTGCTGAAGGATAAGTCGACATATGAAATTATGCGGCCGGAGTCGATTGGGTTGGTTGAGAGCAAAATGGTTATGGGGAAACTCTCGGGCCGGCACGCATTTCGACAGAGGCTAGTGGAGTTGGGGTATACGCTCTCGGACGAGGAGGTCAACCACGCGTTTGAGCGGTTCAAGAAGTTGGCCGATCAGAAGAAGGAAATCTACGAAGAGGATCTCGAAGTCATTGTCTCCGAAGAGTTGGCCAAAATGGCCGATCGGATTACCCTGAAATCGTTCCACGTGGCCAGCGGGACGGAGCAGGTGCCGACCGCCACGGTCGAACTCGAGATCGACGGACGAACGATCTCGCAGACCGGGACAGGCGATGGTCCTGTGGACGCAGTCTATCGGACGATTGCCGCAATCACGCAGACGAAGAGTACGCTCCTCATGTATGTCGTGAAGGCGATCACGGGTGGAACTGATGCCCAGGGCGAAGTCTCGGTCCGGGTTCAAGAAGATGGACGTACCGTTTCAGGCCACGGGGCGGATACGGATATCATCATGGCCTCAGCGCGGGCTTATCTCAACGCGTTGAACAAGCTGTTGTACTTGGCGGGAAAGCAGGCGCAGGGCGAGCAGAAGGTGAACTTGATTTAAAGAAAGTGACCACGGTAGAGTCACCGACTCCGGTCAGGGACCGGGAAGGCATCGATGGCTGTGAGGTGTTCTGTGGTTCACGTAACCCTGGCAGACCTGCTGGAGTTTCTAGCCGGCGATCATACCGTCCTTCGAGAGCTTCTGCATCCGGCGAAACAGCCGCTCGCGCTTGGGTATAGTATGGCGCACGGGACATTGGCTCCCGGCACTCGGTCGAAATGGCACAGGCTGACGTCCTCAGAGGTCTATTACGTTATTGCCGGTCGGGGACGATTGACCATAGATGACTCGGTCGTCACGGTGGAACCAGGTTCCGTCGTCTATGTGCCTCCAGGAGGAAAGCAGTTCCTAGAGAATAGTGGACCCACCGCCATCGAGTTCCTCTGCTTGGTCGATCCCGCTTGGCGACTGGAGGATGAGGAAGTCCTGGAATAGAGGCTTGCGCGGTCATAACTCACAAAGAGGGAGAGTGGTCTGTGAAGGCGAAGATTGCCGTACTAGCTGGTGATGGAGTGGGTCGGGAGATCGTCCCTGAAGCTGTGAAGGTGCTGAAGGCTGTGGCCGAGAAGTTCCAGCACACGTTCGAGTTTGTGTCGGGTGATGTCGGCGGGCAGGCCATCGACAAAGTGGGCGTGCCGCTTCCTCAGGAGACCTTGGCCCTGGCTAAACAAAGCGACGCTGTCTTGCTCGGTGCGGTCGGCGGTCCCAAGTGGGAAGGCCTGGAGTATAGCTTGCGTCCGGAACGCGCGCTCTTGGGCTTGCGCGAGCACCTGGGTCTCTACGCGAATTTACGGCCGGCGAAGTTGTATCCGATGTTGGCCGATGCCTCTACGCTGAAACGCGAAGTGATTGAGGGGATCGACATCCTCGTGATTCGAGAACTGACGGGCGGCATCTATTTCGGGAAGCCCAAAGGTATCGAGAAACTGCCGAACGGGAGCGAGCGAGGATTCAACACCGAGGTCTATACCACTGAAGAAATCCAACGTATTGCGAAAGTGGCGTTCGAGGCGGCGAGACAACGTCGGAAAAAAGTGATGTCCGTCGATAAAGCGAACGTGCTGGAGTCATCCGAACTCTGGCGTCGTGTGGTCACAGACGTACACAAGGATTATCGAGATGTGGAGTTGAGTCATATCTATGTCGACAATGCGGCGATGCAACTGGTGCGCAACCCGCGGCAGTTCGACGTGATGCTCTGCAACAATATGTTCGGTGACATTTTGAGCGACGAAGCCGCAATGTTGACCGGGTCAATCGGCATGCTGCCGTCGGCCAGTATCGGCGCACAGGTTGGACTGTTCGAGCCGATACACGGCAGCGCGCCGGACATTGCCGGGAAGAATGTGGCGAATCCTATTGCGACGATTGCTTCGGCGGCCATGATGCTGTCCTATGCGTTCAAGTTGGATAAGGAAGCAGTAGCCATCGAGCAGGCGATCGTGAAAACCCTCGATCTCGGCTATCGCACGAAAGATATTCATAGTCCGGGTACTCGCCTTGTCAGTACGACAGAAATGGGCGAGGCCATCCTGCGAAATCTGAACTAGGCAAGACTCTCGAGACAAATGGGTGCAGATCTCAAAGCTGGGTTGATCAAGACCGTTGTCGGCACCGGAGACCCTGGCTGGTCCGGTGACGGAGCCGGGGCCCTTGCTGCTTGTCTGAATGAGCCGAAAAGTCTCACCCTCGATGCAGAGGGAAACCTCTTCGTCGCCGACTCTGAGAACCACGTCGTTCGGAAGATCGACATGAAGACCCAATGTATCAGGACGGTGGCAGGATGCACCCGTGGAGTCGGATCTGGAGCGAATCCCGTCTCGCCCATTCCAGTGGCTGCGGGAGTGGGTCATGATCCTTTTGCCGAAAGCGGCACTGTCAATTCGCACGCCTTTACGCAACAGACTGACCTGAGCGGGACCGTTCGTTATGTGGTGGCCGGTACAGTGCCGGCGAAACGCTTCAGTGGCGACGGTGGTTCTGCCGATCAAGCCCTGTTGAATTTTCCGACAGCTGTTGTGGTTGATCGGGCGGGGCATCTCTACATTGCGGACACGCTGAACCATCGGGTACGGCGTGTAGATGCGGTGACGGGAGTGATCACGACGGTCGCAGGCCTGGGGCAACCTCGGTACTCGGGTGACGGGGGATCGGCCGTGAAGGCTGGGTTGAATGAACCGGCTGCCTTGGCGGTGAATGACGGAGGAGTCCTCTATATTGCCGACCAGAGCAACAACCGCGTGAGAGCGGTGGATTTGGCCACCGGAGTAATTTGTACGGTCGCAGGGACAGGCACGGTGGCGTATAATGGAGATGGCGTGGCTGCAACGGAAACTGGTCTGGCCGGTCCTGCCGGATTGGCGCTTGCATCAGATGGCACGTTGCTCATTGCCGATAGCTTTAACGGAAGGATTCGTGCTGTTGATCCCATCACCGGTTTCATACGGACTGTGGTGGGCGATGGCGGTGAGTATCGGTACCAGGGGTCGGATGAGCCACCCAGCAGCAGTCTCTCTCGGCCCTCGGGGATTGCGTTGGATGAAGAGGGGAATCTCTACTTTACCGATTCGGACAATCATCTGGTGCGGCGATGGGATCGAATCACTGGGCGTATTGAGCGTATAGCCGGGGTTGGTGTGGCCAGCTACGGGGGCGACGAGGGCGCGGCCCTCGAAGCCAGCTTGAGTTACCCGTTCGGAATCGTGATAGATCGGGCGGGGCATCTGCTCGTGGCCGATACGTTCAATCATCGTATTCGCGAGATCACGCTGTAGGTAGGATCGAAGCTCATGTTGAAAAAGAAATCAGGGTATGTCGTGGCGGTCGTCGGTGCGACCGGGGCAGTCGGGACGGAAATGATTGAGGTGCTCGAGGAACGAAAGTTTCCCGTCACACGCCTGGTCCCTCTCGCATCCACTCGTTCTGCCGGTGGTACGGTGATATTTGGAGGGAACGAGGTTCCCATTGAGGTCTTGACGAAGGACTCGTTTGCCGGTGTGGATATCGCGCTTTTTTCTGCCGGGGCGGAGCTCAGTCGAGAGTTTGCTCCGATCGCGGTGAAGGCTGGTGCGGTGGTGATCGATAATAGTGCGGCTTGGCGGATGGCCCCTGAGGTGCCGCTTGTGGTGCCCGAGGTGAACGCGCATGACATTCAACGGCACAAGGGCATCATCGCCAACCCGAATTGTTCCACGATTCAAATGGTCGTGGCGCTGAAACCTCTGCATGACGAGGCCAGGATTAAGCGGATTGTCGTTACGACCTTTCAATCGGTCTCCGGCACGGGGAAAGACGCCATGGATGAGTTGATGGCAGAATGCCAAGACCTGCTGAGCTTCAAGTCGGCGAGTCCCAAGGTCTACCCCTATCAGATCGCCTTCAATTGCTTGCCACACATCGACGATTTTCTGCCGTCAGGGTATACGAAGGAAGAGATGAAGATGGTCCATGAGACCAGAAAGATCATGGGCGACCAATCGATTCATGTGACGGCGACGACGGTGCGGGTTCCGGTGTATGTCGGACATTCTGAAGCCGTCAATATTGAGACTGAGCGGAAGTTGTCGGCCAATGAGGCCCGCGCCATTCTATCGACCGCGCCCGGCGTGCGGCTCTACGACGACCCGGCGCATAAGATCTATCCCATGCCGTTGGAGGTTGCGGGGAAGGACGAGGTCTACGTCGGCCGCGTTCGTGAAGATGAGTCGATTGCCAACGGTCTCAATCTGTGGGTGGTGGCGGATAATTTGCGCAAAGGGGCCGCCCTCAATGCGGTGCAAATTGCAGAACACTTGGCCAAGGCTGATGATTGAGTGGGGGAGTCTTGGCAAAGTCTTCATCGGATTTGGGCTGTGCGTGGTGTTGGTCGGTCTGCTGCTACTGGCCGCAGATCGTGTTCCAGGAGTTGCTAATCTCCTGGGATGGTTTGGGAGGCTGCCCGGCGACATCTCTATTCGACGAGACAACTTCAGCTTCTCGTTTCCCCTCGCAACTAGCCTGCTTATCAGCGTCATCCTGAGTCTGGTATTCTATTTGATAACATGGATCGTTCGCCGATGAAGCAACTGAGGAGTGGAGTGTGCCGTACCATCGTGGCGGGGGCCTGCCTTCTCAGCCTGTCTTCGGGAGCCGAGGCGGCGCAGTCGATTCGGGTCCTGCTGTCGGCTGATGTGTCTCAGCTCAACGTCCGTGCAGACCATCCGTTGTGGGTGACGGATGCCAATGGCCGTGGTCAGGCTCTGCGCGCGCCGGTCCAGGTCGCAACCGCTGGAACGGGGTTTCTGCTGAATGGCGTCCGCATGCAGACAGAGCAGTTGACGCTGCATGGCGGAGAGCAAGGCCTTACGCTGACGTTTCCACGGCCCGCTCGGAAGCCCACTGGAGCGGCAGTGTCATCGGACGACTCCGGCAAGGGAATCTCGGTGAGCGGCCTTGTCCATCTCGTGCGAAGAGGCAAGGGGTTCTTGGTCATTAATCGAGTGGATCTTGAAGAGTACGTCAAAGGTGTGGTTCCCGCCGAGGTCAGTTCGACCTGGCACCAGGAGATGTTGAAAGCGCAGGCAGTCGCGGCCAGGACCTATGCGCTCTATCAGCAGATGTTGAGCGCCACGCGGGAATACGACGTAGCGGCGACGGTGCAAGATCAAGTCTATCGCGGGAAGCAGGGGATTGATGCCGGGATCCTGCGCGCGGTTGAAGATACCCGCGGGCTGGTTGTGACCTATCAGGATGCGCCGATCTACGCAGCGTTCTCATCGACGGCCGCCGGGTTGACGGAAGATGCCATGACTGTGTGGTCGAAAGACTATCCCTATCTCAAGGGCGTGGAGTGCCCCTTCGACCTTATGTCGCCTTACTATCAATGGAAGTCCTCTTTCAAAATTGACACTCTCGAGCAGAATTTGCGACAGCAGGGCTACTCCGTGGGGACGATCGCCACGATGACGGCCTTGTCGTTCAGCCGTGGGGGCCGAGTTGCGACGCTGCGCATTCTCCATTCTGGTGGAGAATTGGTTCTTCGAGGAGAAGAGTTGCGGAAAGCGGTCGGGTACACCATCATTCCCAGCACGCAGTTTGCCATCGAATCGATCGGCCGCGATGTGGTGCTTTCCGGCTACGGCGCGGGCCACGCTGTCGGCATGTGTCAGTGGGGCGCGAAAGAACTGGCTGAGTTAGGCTATCCCTTCTCCACGATTCTTCGGTATTATTATCCGGGCACCGAACTGCAGAATATGATGCTGACAAAACCTCCGACCCCGCCGTCCTCCTGATGCAGCTCTCCGAATTCGATTTTCCGTTCGATCCCTCGTTGATTGCCGTTCACCCAATTCTCCCACGCGATCACGCCAGGCTGCTCGTTCTGCAGCCTCTTGATCGTTCCCTCGCCCATCGCCGCGTCGACGAGTTGCCTGATCTTCTTCAGCCTGGCGATCTCCTCGTGGTCAATAATACGAAGGTGCTGGCTGCGCGCGTACCTGGACGGAAGCACCCTTCCGGTGCGGAGGTCGAAATCATTTTTGTGAAGGATCTTGGCGATGCGATCTGGGAAGTGTTGATCAAAGGAACGTTTCAGCCTGGACAGATTATTGAGATGGGCGCAAAGGCTTCTGCTGTGGTGGTCGAGCGTGGCGCGACGAGAACGACGGTTCGGGTTGAGAGTCCTATTCCGTTGTCTGAATGGCTGCGGCAATATGGTCGAATGCCACTTCCGCCTTACTTGAAACGTGCACCGACCGACCAGGATCGAGAATGGTACCAAACCCTGTTCGCGCAGCATGAGGGTGCTATTGCGGCGCCGACCGCCGGGCTCCATTTCACACCGGATTTGCTGGCACGGCTGCAACAGCGAGGGATCGGTTTCACGACCATCACGCTGCATGTCGGTGTCGGGACCTTCAAACCGGTGACGGTCGATCAGATCGAAGACCATCGGATGGGCGCAGAATGGATCGAGGTCGGAGCAGAGGCGGTGCGTGCCATCGAGCAGGTGCGAGTGACAGGGAGACGAATTGTCGCTGTCGGAACCACAGTCGTACGCGCGCTCGAAACTGCGGCTCGCACAGACGGCCAGATTCGACCCTATCGGGGGGAGACCGATATGTTCATCTCACCAGGGTTCCCGTTCAAAGTGGTCGATGCCCTTCTCACGAATTTTCACTTGCCACGGACCACATTGCTGATGTTGGCCTCCGCATTAGCCGGGACCGAATTTCTCCGACACGCCTATGCAGAGGCGGTTCGTGAGCGGTACCGCTTCTATAGCTATGGTGATGCGATGTTGGTCCAGTCGGCCACGAAGGAATAAGGCGGCATGGGGGCGGACTGGTTCGCGTTGTGGCGACCGGGCAGTTACAAGAGTTCGCGGTGAATCGTGATCGAGAGCGTGGATTTTAGCGATTCAGTGTAGGCCATTAGCGCGCGTTGCTGTTTTTGAAAGAGGACGTCCTGCATGGCACGGTCCTTCGCCGCGGCGGCCTTTGCGGGATCTGATTCCCTTTGCCGTAGCGTGAGGGCTTGCGCCTCGGCAAGCTCGGCAGGGGTAAGGGCTACGGCATCGCGGATGATCATCCGGGCTTTGTTACTCAGCACTTCTTCCGCTTCCATCGCTTCGAATATTGCGGGCGTCAGATGATTGGCTGCCAGGAGCCGCTGGTACACCTCCGGGTCGAATGAGCCATTCTTTTGAAAGTCAGGGATCTGCAGGATGACTTCACGCAGGTCGTCGTTAGCCACGGTGAGGCCCATGTTTTTTGCCGCGATGAGCCAGGTCCGATTGTCGATGAGTTGATCCACCACAAGTTGCTTGATCGTTTCGTCTTTGAATTCTCCAGGGACTTTGTCCTTATAGAAGCGATAGGTATTCTCATAGGCGCGTCGGAATTCATCGTGGGACACGGTGAGATTTCCGACTGAGGCGACGACGGCGCCGGGCTGTTCGCCGAACCCCCACCAGCCCATGGTGATGACGAAGGCGAGGGCGATGATCCCCATGATGGACTTGAGGAGCCACGGATAGCTATGGGACGATTCGCGCATCAATTTGAGCATGCCAACTCCTCGTACAATTCGTATGGATGGATTGTACGGAGGGATCTGTGTAAAGGCAAGAGCTGAGGTGGCCCGGATTTGACAGACACCTTTAAACGGGGACAGCATGTCCCGAGGAGGTGTCCCATGAGTGCACGCAAGCAGTTTACCCCTGAGTTTAAACGTGAGGCGGTGCAGTTGGTGGAGAGTGGGAGCCGTCCCGC
>JAENWB010000240.1:0-2711 GCA_016650275.1 Nitrospiraceae bacterium
GTTCCCCGGCGCTCACGGGATTGCAGGAAATAGCTTGTTTTTCAGGGAGCGCGAAGTCGCGCGATATTACACGGAGTTTCATCTCGACGCGGTGAAGGTGCAGCTGGGGAAGGACTTTCTCTCCGACGATATGAACGATCAGGTGAAAACGATTTACGAGTATATCGGACAGAGTGGCGGCCAAAGCCTTGTCGTGTACCACATGCTCGCGCGCGGGAGTGGGCGGGGGGCGATTAGCGCTGACTTCGACACCCTGCTGAGTTATCAGCAGAATCGAAGTCAAGCCGTGGACGAAAACGCGCTGTGGAACGCGGTGAAATCACTCCAAGATTTCAATGGTGCAGCCAAGGAAGGAGCGGAACTGCAGCTTCCGAGCCTGATGACGATCTATTTTGCTGGGCTCGATCATGCCGAGCATCTCTCCCCCGAGAATTCGGAGCAGGCGCGCCTAGAATATCTCAAGCACATTGATGACCTCATCGCGAAATTCATCGCGGGCGATCGTGCCATCGTGAGACAGCACCATGCCACACCGGTATCCGACGTGACGCCAGTCGACCCGATTCAGTGGCGGGGATTACGGAATGAACCAGTCATGCAACGGACACTCTTCGTGTTGGTGTCGGACCATGGTCATACTCCAATTGATTGGGACAAAGTCCTGGGCATTGAAGATCTCAAGGTGGCGTTCACCGAACTGACCGACACAAGCGGGAAGGCCTATCATCTCGAAATTCCGGCGTTAGTCAACGAGAGCTTTATGTCCTGGGTCCGTGCATCGTTTGGATTCTTATCCAATGGGACCATTTCCGGGGATGCGAATGTCGTCGCAACTTTGAATGGTGGCGCGCTCGGGTTCCATGTAAAACCTGCACAGGGGCATTGGAAGGATGATCCCGACTATCAAGGCGACATCGCCCCGATGTTGGAACACTTGCTGCTTACTCTCCACAAGAATGAGCAAGGGCCGGAAGCCGTGCTCTATAAACGCGGCAGCCGCTACGTCTATATTCCGTATCGCTATGATGGGACCACCATCCAATTATTGCCGGCGGTGCATCTCGATCAGAGCCCGTTGAACAATGCCGCTTACCCTATGGCGGTACAGAGGCTGAACGGGCTCGCGTCACGATTACCCATGGATCCTCAGAGTGCCCCGGACATCATTCTGCTGGCCGACAGGTCTAAAAAGTTGACGTATCTCAACAAGCAGGACTGGCGGGTCCTCGAGGGACTCGACGTGTCCAAGCATCGACACTTTCACTCTGATCATGGGCATCTCAATGCCTCAGACTCACTTGTGCCGATCATTTTCGTGAGAGGGGGACAGGAAGGAAGCGAAGCGCTGGCTACGATTTGCGAGGCGTCTCTAGTAGACGTTACCCCAACCATACTAGACATTCTCGGGCTGCTTCCGTCGTTCAACGCAGATCTGCAGAATCGCCCTGATGAAATGAAGGGGCACTCGCTCGTACATGCCATCAACCGCATTTTGACCAAGGCTCCCCCGTCGGGTAGTGAGAACGTCTGTGCTTCGCACATCACCGCTTCCCTCCCCAGAAAACTAGACTAGAGCCTTCTACCTCCTCACCCTCGTCCGGCATTACGCGGCGCCCTTCTGACTGGTGAGCGTGGCGCGGAGGCAGCGCCACCTTGCGACTGGATCATTTTTTTGTTCCCTGAGCAGTTTTGACCAGACCGCTGCCGGTCTTCTCACCATAATGGCCTTTAAGAAAGGAGGTGTGGAGATGATGAGAGAGACAGATTGATTCGAACATAGAGACAATCGCGATCTCATACAGGAGGGAGGCATCATGAACGCGGATCAACTCAAGGGGAAATGGATGCAGTTCAAAGGTGAGCTGAAACAGTTTGCCATTGGCTTAATTTTTCCCTTTCGGTATGGGCAGATAAAGGCCCGATTCCTTAGGGAGGCGAGCCTTCTGCTTCAGACTTCGCGATGCGTCCACTGCGTTGTCCGAGGCCAGCGCAGTTCCATCACGTCTTTCTGAAGATGACGAAGCGGCAATTCTGCGACCGCGCATATTTGCGAGCCTGCTCCTTGCCGACGAGCGGATTCTTGTCTTCCGATTTGGCCTCAAGGACGATGAAAGGGAACCCCCTGGAATCGAGCAGCAGAAAATCGATAAAGCCCTTCGAGGTTTTCTCGAAGTCGTTGCCGAGGGCATCTAGGTCTGCCGTCTTGATCGTGACGCTCGGTTCGAGCTGGATGTTGGCCGGCCCTTTGCCGTCAGGAAAAAATCTCCAGCCAGCAGCTTCGAGCAGCTTGTTAATCTTTATGCGGGAGGTAGCCTCCTTCATATCGCTACCACCACTGGCTATCCGCTTTGCTCATGCGTGGACTGCCTCTTCAAATCTTTTGATCTTGAGCTTTCCCGCCTTCTTCCGCGCTTGCCAAAGGTCAAACTGCATCTGCATCCTCAACCATGTATCGGCAGTCCCCCACCCTGCTTTTTCAAGCCTGATCGCCATGTCCGGCGAAACACCCGACTTGCAGTTAATAAGCTCAGACAGTGCCTTTCGGCTCACGCCGAGACCGTCAGCAGCACCCGTCACCGTCAACTGTGACGCTTCAATACAATCGTGCTTGATAACCTCGCCCGGATGTGAAGGATCGTGCATCATGTTGTGTTCTCCTTAATGGTAATCCAAATAATCAACGTCAACAGCATTACCGTCCACAAACCGAA
>JAENWB010000241.1:0-4255 GCA_016650275.1 Nitrospiraceae bacterium
CTCCAACTTTGTGATGGGGCTCGACGGCAGGGCCTCGTTTAGAGAGTTGAAGGGCCGGAACGATGGCAAGACAGTTTCCAGGAGCAAAGAAGATGGCTGGCTGATGGATTTTCTGCGCGCGCACCATGATGCGCAGTTAATCGGTGCGAGCACGCTCCGTGAGGAACCAAACCCTGAGGGGCGGGGCTGGGACTATGGCATCGATGACGAGGAATTGCGGACATACCGACAGGATACGCTCGAGCTCGGCCGGCAGAAAGTCCTCGTTCTCAGCGGTTCCGGGAACATCGATGTCACGCTTCGCCTCTTCAGTTCTCCGCGAGTTGAACCGTGGATCATCACCGGTCGGGAGGGACAAAAGAATCTCCGGTCGCAGCTCAAGAGGTTAGGCCGGGAGGAAACGATTAAAATCCTCTCCGTGAGTGAAGGAACGCGAGTCGATCTTGTCGCCGCCGCACAACTGCTCCGGCAAGAACATGGCATCCGGACACTGCTCTGTGAAGGCGGCCCCACTCTATACGGAGAGCTCCTCAAGCACCAGCTGATCGATGAGGACTTTCGGACGATGTCGCTGCAGGTATTGGGTGAGTTCACCAAGCCCGGGATCGACCGACCGACAGCGTACGGTCGCGTGAGCTATGCGCCAGAAACCGCACCGTGGTTTAGATTGATAAGCCTTCACTATGCGCTATCTCACCACGCATTCTTCCGCCTTCGGTACGAGGGTCCAAGAACGTTTCAGGACTGAATTCCTGAGTTAAGCGCGCGAGTCCAGCTTCTCCGGTGATCGCACTGGGTCGAGGCGAGGGTGTTGTTGTGCCGGTGGCACAGAACTGGACTAGTTCAGGAGCCTTGTCGCGACCGATACAGGATTCCGAAACCCGCCATAAGGCTTCGCCTCCTGATCGGCAGGAAAGTGACCTGCCCCTATAAACCAGGTCGGGTCTGGAGTGAGGATTCCAGCCGACGAAAGGAGGGGCCATGGCACGAACACGGTATACGGCGGAAGAGATCATCTGCCATCTACGGACCGTTGAGATTGAGGCAGGCAAGGGTATCGGAATCGCAGACGCCTGCCGGAAGCTTGGCATCACCGAGCAGACGTACTATCGGTGGAAGAACGAAGACGGCGGCTTGCGCGTCGAGCAAGCCAAACGGCTGAAGGGTCTGGAGCAGGAGCATGCGCGACTGAAGCGCTTGGTGGCCGATCTCTCGCTCGACACTAGGATCGTGAAGGAGGTGGCAGCGGGAAACGTCTCAGCCCGGCTCGGCGCCGAGAAGCGGTGTGCCATGCGTAGGCCACGCTCTCGGTCTCCGAACGCCGGGCGTCGCGAGTGGTCGGGCCATGCCGGGCCACCCAGCCGTAGGTGCCCACCCAAAAGGCTGACGAGGACCGACTGCGGGCACGGATCATCGTGCTGGCCCACGCGTAGGGCCGCTAGGGGTAGCGGCGGATCACCGCCTTGCTCCAGCAGGAAGGGTGGCGCGCGAATCATAAGCGGGTGAAGCGGCTCTGGCGGCAGGAGGGGCTGACGGGGCCGCAGAAACAACCCAAACGGGCCCGGCTCTGGTTCGCCGATGGCTCCTGTATCCGCCGGCGGGCTGAGTATTCGAACCATATCTGGTCGTATGACTGTGTGATGGACCGCACCCAGGATGGGCGCGCACTCAAGATGCTGACGGTGGTGGATGAAGACCCCCGCGAGTGTCTGGCGATTGCGGACCGCCAGCGGCTCACGTCGCTGGAGGTGCAGGAGGTCTTGAGTGAGGTGTTTCTGCATCGAGACTGCCCGACGCCTATTCGGAGCGATAACGGCCCAGAATGTATCGCTCGGGCCTTGCGAGCCTGATATGGCGTGCTGGCCGTGGCGCCCTTATTCATCGAGCCGGGCAGTCCGTGGGAGAACGGGTCTGTCGAGTCCTTGAACGGGAAGTTGCGGGATGAGTGGCTGAACGGGGAACTCTTCTCTACGCTGCACGAAGCCCAAGTCCTCGTCGAGCGCTGGCGCCGTCAGTACAACACGCAGCGCCAGCATCGTGCGCTGGGGTATCGGCCACCCACCCCAGAGACCCGTACCTTCGCGCCGGTCAGCGTGTCGGCGTGAACGAACTTGAACGGTGGCCTAACAACTGGGGGCAGGTCAGCATGTTGATATCCATTACGACCACATCAGGTTTTAACGCGCGCACCGCGGCGATCACTTCCACGCCGTTTCTCGCTTCCCCCACCACCTGCAGATGGCCATAGCCATCGACAAGACTACGCAAACCCTGTCGGAGCATGGTGTGATCATCCGCTAGCAGGACCCGGATGGTTGCCTGCGTGTGATCCTGTGGTGAGTGTCTAAGGTGTGGCTGGTACGAAGGAAGTGGAATCCGTGAACAAGATGACCTGCCCCGTGGTTGTACAAGCAGCAATGTGAGCCATGCACAATGCGGCGCGACAGCTTTCGGTGGGGGTGGGCGATAGCCCAGCGCACTGTGCGGACGAATCCGGTTGTAGGTTTGCCGCCAGCATTCTACGAGCACTTTTACTTCCCAGAGTGTATCAAACAGCTCTCGATCCAGCAGTTCCTCACGTAACTTCCCGTTGAAACTCTCGATATAGCCGTTCTCCAAGGGGCTGCCCGGTGTGATACACAATGTCTGTGCGCCGAATCGGGTCGTCTTCTTCTGTGTTCCCCAAGGCCGCGGCTCTCAGCAGCTTGTCGAAGGCAACGCTGGGCTTTTTCTCCATCGGTCGCGCGTCGGTCTTGTCTTGCTCGCAGACGCCGACGGTATCCACATTGACGAAGTGGTCTTTGGTCGTCGCGTCGGGTGTGACTGCCTTCAGATCATCCGGCTTGATGCGCCCGCTGTGCCGGTTTGAGAGTGCCTGAGATCATCTACGGGGGAGGAACCAGGATCCTTGCCCTACGATGCATTCACTGTGGGGACGTCATCGACGGAATCCGACAGGGTCTGGTCTGGTCTTGCAAAATGCCCATGGCAAAACCTCATGCTCGAGGGCTAGGATCCCATCCTGGCGCACGGGAATCCGATACTCCTCCAACCATCCGGCGTGATCCTCATCCCACAGGGTTTCTCACCCGTTGGTTGCCAGCATGACGCTCTGAGTAAACAACAGCATGCCGAGCGCATAGTCCACGGCTTCGTTATTTCGACCGATGATGCCCACGCATTGACCTTGCAGGCGATACGCATCACAGTCTTTACAGAAAAACAGGCTTTCTCCCAGGCACTCTTTCACGCCCGGAACGTGCGGCGGAAGATGAGTCAAGCCCGTCGCGATCAACACTCGTTTCGCGTCTTAGGAACTCTGGCGCCTTTGAGTATGCAACGTCTCACCGTCTGTCGTCATCGACTGGACCTCGTCCTCCACGATGTCGACGTCGAACCTGGGTGCCTGGTCCATGCCACGACAAGAAGTGCTGTCCCGGCGATGCCATCGGGAAAGCCGAGGTAGTTCTGCACCTCGGCTTCCCACTTGGCCATCGATCGACCCGAGTGTGACCAGCCGGGAGTTTTTGTACCACCTACCATGTTAGTCCTCAGCTCGCAAACTGGATGGCTTCGGGGGCAGGTGGCTTACCCCCCAGGCTGCTGTGTGGCCGGACCGTGTTGTAGTGAGTTCTCCATCGTTCAATGATGATTTGGGCTTCTTTCAGGGTGTAGAACAACTCCCCGTTGAGCAGCTGATCACGCATCTTCCCGTTGAACGATTCGCAGTAGCCATTCCCCCAGGGCGAGCCTGGTTCAATATACAGCGGCTCAACGCCCAGCACGTTCTTGAGCCAGGTCTTCAGGTTCCTTGCAATGAACTCTGGGCCGTTGTCCGACCGAATGTGGGCAGGTCGCCCGTGTCTCAAAAACAGATCGGCAAGAACCAAGATCACGTCTTGGGATCGAATCCGCCGGGCGACATACGAGGCCAGACACGCTCTCGTGTATTCGTCGATGATGTTCAGAATCCGAAAGGGCCGGCCGTCGTGCGTCCGATCCGCCACGAAGTCATACGACCAGACGTGATTGCGGTACAGGGGCCGCAGCCGGAGGCACGACCCATCGGCGCGCCACAGTCGGGCTCGCTTCGGCTGCTTTTGCGGCACTTGGAGGCCTTCGTGCCGCCAGATCGTATACACGGAATCTTTTCCCACGTCCCAGCCCTCGCGTCTTAAGAGATCCGTCACCGTACGGTAGCCGTACCGCCCATACTCCTTCGCGAGGGCGATGATCCGCTCGCGCAACCGTGCTC
>JAENWB010000242.1:0-22024 GCA_016650275.1 Nitrospiraceae bacterium
CCGCTGGTCACCAGCTATCCCCCAGAACAACTGACCGAAGCCGATCTCATCCTGCCGAATTTGGAAGGCGTGCGTCCCGAATCGATCGAACCCATAATCTCGGATAATTGGCCAACTAAGCGATCTTGCCACCTCCCCCGTCGGTAGCAAGACCCCCCTCGAAAGATGAATAGACGGCTTTATCTCTGGTGGAATAGTTTGTCAGCACCATCGGTGAGTACAATTAAAAAAAAAAGGTGAACAATGATGCAAACCCTGTCTGTTCCACCGTCTCAAGGGAAGCGCTCTATGCAACCAGCCCATGTGCTCATGATTGCCGCAACGATCTTCACCCTGTCCTCAACGTCGGCATTCTCCGACACGACGATCGCCTTCGATCCATTACTGATGCGGGAATGCCCCCAAGCCGATGGGAGCTCCCTCTACACCAACAAGGATTTGCCGGGCTGCAAACTGATGACGCTGAAAGAACTGTCGATCGTGCCCTCGCTGGATGACATGCCAACCTATCGCCCCACCATGGCCACAGCTCCTCACTACGATATTCCTCCGTACGCTGACCGCAATCAGGCCGGTATGACCGGCGGAGGACAGGCCGTCCCCGATTGGGCCAAAGATTGGCACGCCAGCATCGCCTCGTCCGGGTCCGTTCAAGCTGAAGTCTGCTCCATGTATGGAGAGTGGCTCCACCTCAATCAGAAAACCCGTGGCGGGTTCTTTTACGGAACAGATCCCTCGTATGGCGGAGATCTTTCCGGAAGAAATCAGCAGGGTACGAGCTATTCGTTCTACGACAACGCGCGTTTCGTGACACTCTCGAGAATGTTTGGGCAGGGATTTGTGCCGATCGGCTGTCTTTAACGAGTCCGTCTGAGGCGAGAGACCGGGGGTGCCAGGCTAACTGAAAGGCTTGGCACCCTTCACTTTTTGTAGAACTCCCGATACCACTGCACAAACCGGGGAATCCCTTCCTCAATGGATGTCATCGGCTTGAACCCGACATCCCGTGACAGGTCCTCGATGTCGGCATAGGTGGCAGGAACGTCACCTGGCTGAATCGGCAGCAGCTTCTTCACCGCTTTCTTTCCTAACGCGTTCTCCAACACCTCGATAAAGCGCAGCAGCTCGACTGGCTGATGATTACCGATATTGTAGATCCGGGCCGGCGCTGAGCTGGTTCCGGGATCGGGCTTGTCGCCGGACCAGGCTTGGTTCGGCGTGGCCGGATGATCGAGGGTCCGGATCACCCCTTCGACGATGTCATCGACATAGGTAAAGTCTCGTCGCATCTTTCCGTGGTTGTAGACCTCAATCGGTTTTCCCTCCAGAATCGCCTTCGTGAAAATGAAGAGGGCCATATCGGGCCTCCCCCAGGGCCCATAGACCGTAAAGAACCGCAGACCAGTGCAGGAAATCCGATAGAGATGCGCATAACAATGGGCCATGAGTTCATTAGCCTTTTTGCTGGCCGCATAGAGAGAGACCGGATGATCGACGTTGTCATGAATCGAAAACGGCATCTGGGTATTGCCGCCGTAGACGGAACTCGAGGAGGCATAGACGAGATGCCCGACCTGCGCGTGCCGGCAGCCTTCCAGAATGTTCAGAAACCCTTCGATGTTACTGTCCGTATAGGCATGCGGGTTCACCAACGAATAGCGCACACCGGCTTGCGCTGCCAGATGGACCACCTTCGCAATCGGTTCCTTGGCAAAGAGCCGGCGCATTTTCACCCGGTCGGCCAGATCAATCTTGGTAAAGGAAAACTGCTTGAAGGGTTTCAGCTTCGCCAGCCGCGCCTTCTTCAGTCGCACATCGTAGTAGTTGTTGACGTTATCGAGTCCAATCACCCATTCGCCTCGCTCCAGCAACCTGGTCGCGGTATGAAAACCGATGAATCCGGCGACACCGGTGACGAGGATCGGGGCTTGCGGCCTGTTGCGTGTAGTCATAGTCAGTCCTTGTCGATGTATCGAGATGGTGTGGTGCCGCTACTGGCTTTCATAAACGGAGGATCACCGTGGTCAACCCGGTAGAGCGACAGGGGCGTCAGGGCTTCCCCGGTCGCCACCGGTTCCACCAACCCGTCGATCGTGCGACGAAACAGATCCAACGCATGGCCATAATGATACCCGCATCCATTCATGACGAGAAGTTCTTTGAGGGTTTCCGGCCGTTCCCAGTGGGCCGTCAGCAGCGCTGTGCGGACGGGATTCCGTTGGCTGAACATGAACGAGAGATGGTCCGGATACCATTCTGCACCGCCGGTGGCATACGACACGAAAAGCTTGGCCTGCGCCGCCGCACACACATCGGCAAGATACGCATTCGTGAGATAGCCGTTTTCTCCCACCTCGAGCCATTTCCCGGGGTGAGACAAGGGTGCGTGGGCCGCATGGCCACGGACTTCGAGCAGTTGTTGTTGTGAGGCAAACACCAGCGGGATCGGCCCATGCTTCTGCACGAGTGACTGGATCACTCCGTCCTTGAGCGCGGACTTGCCGCTGTTCGTCGGCCCGCTGTCCGCATGCACGAGCACGTTATAGCCACGATCGGCGATAAGATAGCAGTTGCGCGGCATCTCCAGATCGCAGGGATCTTCGCCATAGAAGGGCACGGAGTACACGGCCCCTCCTTCAAAGTCCCAACTTTCCCCATGCGCCAATTCGATCACGCGGCCAAATCCCAGTTCTCGCAAAAGCGACAGATAATCATAGGAGAGCGTGCGCCGATTCCTTCGGCTCGGCACGATGATCGGCGTGTCTTTGGGCAGGTGCAAGAGCGTGCGAGAATCCACATGATCGTCGTGATCATGGGTTAAAAAGACGGCAGCGGGTTTGGGCAGCAGCGATCCCCAAAGCGACGGAACGGAGGATTCCGCAAACCAGGGAAGCAGCCAGGGATCGAACAACAGCGCTTGGTCCCGTTGCCGATACAGCAGCGCGGCATGGCCGAGATGGACCGTGTCTCTATCTTGTACAGTCTCGAACCAGCGGGACCTGACGGAGGAGGTGGTTGAGCTGACCAAGCACTCGTGCTGGTGAAGGGATTCGATCAATCGCGTGAGCATTCGTTCTCCATCTCGCCCTGAGGTCGCCACCACCGTTTTAATTTCGTCGGTTTGATGCGTGCCGTCCAAGAACCCCAAGACCTTTCCCACCAGCGGCCCCAACTGTCGCTGGTCGAACCCGATCGGAATCGCCTGCCGCTTCACGGAATGGAAGATCCGAAGCCCGCCGTTGATGACCGTGGAGGATTTGGTGGAATCGGTCGGAAACTCCCATTGAAACGTACCGTCCGGCTTCCGCCCACAATGAATGTGCTGCTGCAGATAGGGGCGGGCGCTGATCACCTCCGCATAGGCATCCTCCAATCGCCGCTGACGATCTGGATCGTCGAGCGGGGCCCGCTTGGAAAAGACATCGCTAATGGCCGTATCAATCGCGCTGGAGAGGAGGCCATGGGCTTCATGGAGACTCGCGACGACTTCGGGGGCCACCCCTGCAACAAATGGAAAGGGACCGGGAGGGTCCGCGCTCTCCAACTGAACCCAGACCCAGGGAGCAAGGCTGAGATATTGGCACTGAGGCAAGCTGTTCCAGATGTCCATAGTCGTTAGGCCTGAGGCGTAAGGCGTAAGGGGATCGCCTCTCCGTCTTTGACCTCGTTATTCTGCGTCGTCTCACCCCTCACGCCTTACCCCTTACGCGTGAACTCCAGCTTACTGACGGTGGGCTCGTACAACGCTTGAATGACATTTCCGTCGGGATCGGAAAAGTAAAAGGAATAGCTGCCGTCGCGATGCTGCTTCGGCGGTTTCACGACCTGCCCGCCCAGCTGCTGTATACGCGGCTCGACCTCCCGATACATCCGGTCGACCATCTCAGGGCTCTCAAGGATGACGCCGACGTGATCCAACAATTGCCCCTTCAAGGGCTGATACGCGGCGAGTTCGGGCGGCGGAATCTGGTGTAACGCAAAATTATCCGATCCGGAGCTGAAATACACATTGTCCGGGTCTGGCTCCCACTTCACCTTCATCCCCAACAACTGTTCATAGAACGTGCGAGAACGCGCGAGATTCGTGACGCGCAACGCCACATGGCGTAACCCTCGATGGAGCGGAGCACTCATAGCCATCCTCACTCGTGCCCGTATAGTAGGGAGCCACCTCGGCTCCGTCAATTGAAAATCCAAGGAACACAATCAGATCAGCCGGGGGCGACCAGACGGCTGCGCCTCCTTACCCGGCTATGATACGATATGCACGTTTACGATCTTGAAAAAGGAGTCCACCCCGATGTCTGTCCGACCATTGCTTGTTTCGACTGTGCTCTGTGTCCTGTGCAACATGTCCCCGCTCTTCGCAGCCGACCAACCGCCTCAGGCCCTGCTCACCCCACCGCTGGGCAAAGACGGCGCGCCGATGGTCGAGGTCACGGCCAGCTCGTTTCCTATGGGGGTCCCGCACGGAGACCGGGATGGCGGACGCGATGAGTACCCGCGCCATGACGTGTTTGTGGACACCTTCTTTATCGACAAATTCGAGGTAACGAACGGTCGCTATCTGGAATTCGTCAAAGCCACAGGCCATCGTGTCCCACAGAACTCCAAGAACCCGACGCGAAACCTCTGGCAAGGAGACACCATCGCTGAATCACTGATCGACCGACCCGTGATCAATGTGGATTGGTTTGACGCCGAGGCTTACTGCACGTGGGCGGGGAAGCGCCTCCCGACCGAAGCCGAATGGGAAAAGGCGGCAAAGGGAACAGCCGATCGACGATTCCCCTGGGGTAACGTCGAGCCCACGGTCAAACATCTCAACTTCAATCAACGATGGATCGGCAAGAAGACCCTCATGCCCGTCGGGAGCTACGAAGCAGGCAAGAGCCCGTTCGGCGCCTACGACATGGCCGGCAACGTATGGGAATG
Organism: Nitrospiraceae bacterium; assembly: GCA_016650275.1. GTDB lineage: Bacteria > Nitrospirota > Nitrospiria > Nitrospirales > Nitrospiraceae > Palsa-1315. The sequence goes on from JAENWB010000242.1 coordinate 4,936, forward strand.
GATCAACGACTGGTACGACGCCCGGTACTACGAAAAGAGCCCGGCGAAGAATCCCAAAGGCCCTGACAACGGTGTCAAGAAAGTCATTCGGGGTGCCGGATGGCAGAACGAGACCCCCACGGTTCGCATCTTTACCCGCGTGGACAGCGATCCGACGATTCGGAATGAATCGACCGGTTTCCGCTGCGCGATAGATGTCACGAAGTAAAAAGTCAAAAGGAAAAAGGTAAAAGGTGAGCTCCGAGAAAGTACGAACGGGGAAAGTTCGAGACATTGAAGAGCGTACCTTTCAATTTGCACTCGACATCGTTCGACTCTGCCAAACCGTGGAAAGGAAAGCGGGAACCGCTCGAATTCTTACCCTGCAACTCTTAAGGTCGGCAACTTCTGTCGGGGCCAATGTTGAAGAGGCACAGGCCGGCCAAAGTCGGGCTGATTTCATCAGTAAATACTCCATCGCTTTGAAGGAGAGTCGCGAAACAAGATATTGGCTCAGACTCATGGCTGAATCCCAAATAATCAACTCACGAACTGTAGGGCCACTCTTGGAAGAAGCCATCCAACTCTCCAGAATTCTTGGATCCATCGTGTCACGATCCAAACAAGTCCGATGACACTTTTTCCTTTTGCCTTTTTACTTTTTCCTACGAAGCCATAATGGCTACCGTTGGCTTCAATGGTCTGACCGTGGTGTCGTTCGAAAGTCGCATGGCGCCGGAAATGACGCGCCTGATCGAACGATACGGAGGGACGCCGGTTGTGGTCCCGGCCTTGCGGGAACTCCCGCTTCCCCTTCAAGAGAATGGGCCCGTCTTCCGCCTGGGCGTCAAGCTCATCCTCGAGCAGATCGACATTGTGATTCTGCTGACCGGCACCGGCACCACAGCCCTCTTTGACCTACTCCTGACTCGCTATCCCAGAACCGACCTGGCCGAGGCACTCAAAAAAACATTTGTGGTCTCGCGAGGGCCGAAATCCCTCGCGGCCCTCAAGAAGGCACTCGGCCTGACGCCGAACATCACCGTGCCGGAACCGAATACATGGGTTGAGGTCGTCTCCACGCTCGACGAGTACCGTCCTGTCACGGGTCTCCGCGTTGCCGTGCAAGAATATGGCATGTCCAATCCGGATCTCTTGGAGGCATTGAGACAACGTGGCGCCGAGGTCTTTCCCGTGCCCATTTACCGTTGGGCGCTCCCGGAAGACACGGGCCCGTTGAAGCAGGTGCTTGGCGAGATCATCGCCGGAAACGTGCAGGTCATGCTGGTCACCAACGCCGCGCAGATCGATCATGTCATGCAGTTACTCGAACAGGAAGGCACCACCGAGCAGTTCAAAGAGGCCTGCAGGAAGATGGTCGTCTCGTCCATCGGCACCACCGCCGGCGAACGCCTCCGCCATTACGATCTCCCCATCGACTTCGAACCTTCCCACTCCAAGATGGGCCTCCTGGTCAAAGAAACCAGCGAGCAGACTCAGGCGCTTCTCGCGGGAAAGAGATGATGTGCGGGAGAAACCCGAAGAAGCCAGTCCTCCTCCCGGCAACCAACTTCCTTCAGAGAGCGGATACTGAACCAGCGGGCTGGCCGCTCGTTGTACCTGTGACACTCACAGGTAGTTGAACCAGGATCATGATGACGTGGCCGAGGGGGACGAGCCGCGCAGCAGCCGTCCGAGCGTGAGACCTTGCACAAGAATCGAAAAGACCACCACCGCATAGGTGATCGTAACAATGGCGTCGCGCGCCTCGCCCAGAGGAAGCGAGAGGGCCAGAGCCACAGAGATCCCGCCTCGGAGCCCGCCCCAGGTAAGAATCGCAATGGTCTTGTCATTGAAGCCCCTCACGAGGCCGAAGAGCTTGATCTGCAAACCGACGCTGACGAATCGGGCCAAGAGCACCAAAGGAATCGCGACCAACCCAGCCACCACATACTGGTTCCGGAAGCTGACCATGAGGACCTCCAACCCGATCAACACAAAGAGCACGGCGTTCAACAGTTCATCGACCAATTCCCAAAAACTATCCAAATGCTCACGAGTCTTCTCGGACATCGCCCATTTGCGACCATGATTCCCGATAAACAGCCCCGCGACCACGATCGCGATCGGACCGGAGGTATGGAGCGCATCGGCGAGCGCAAATCCGCCTAATACCAGCGCGAGTGTGATAAGAATCTCGACCTGATAATTATCCACGGATTTCAACATCTGGTAGGCGACATACCCCAGCGACCAGCCAAGCGCCGCCCCGCCGATAGCTTCCCTGAGGAACAGCTCAACAACATCCGTCAGAACGACCGGCGCTGAAGGCACGAGACTCAACAATACGAGAAAGACCACCACGCCCACTCCGTCGTTAAAGAGGGACTCTCCGACAATCTTGATCTCCAGCGGCTTCGGAAGCCGTGCAGTTTTTAGAATGCCCATTACTGCAATGGGATCGGTCGGCGCAATGAGCGCGCCAAACAGCAGGCAATAGATGAGCGGCAGATGGAGGCCGAAAAGGTCGAAGAGATAATACCCGAGACCTCCGGTGATCAGCGTCGACAATACGACACCGACGGACGCCAATGTCCCGACAACCCACTTGAGGTCGAACAATTCTTCGAGGCTGACGTGCAACGCCCCGGCAAACAGCAGGCAACTGAGCATCCCGTGCATTAAGGTTTCATTGAAGTCGATGCCTCCGATGAACCGTCTGGCCTCATCTTCAATGCCGAACCCAAGTTTGCCCAGCGCGACCAAGGCCAGCGACATCGTCAAGGCAATGGCCATAAGCCCGATCGTAATCGGCAACTTGATGAACCGGTGATTGAGGTAACTGAAGCCGGCGGACAGGCACACCAAGATGGTGATCGTATGAATGAGACTCATGGGCTATTAGGTGTTGCTCTGACGGCGTTCAATAAAGAGATGGTGACCTGACGCAGCTCCAGCAAATGGTTGCTCTGAAACAGCCTCTCGATGCGTGATGCTTTAATTGAACCCCGCACACACTATTCCACTTTCTCCCGGAATGCCAACTCGCGAATGCTGCAGTGATTACATTCTCCCAGGAACTCTGTGAGTTGTTCGTGCGAGCAGGTCCGCTTCGGCGTCATGCAGTCACAGTCCTCGTTGACTCCTGCAAGTCTGGTACTGAGTCTTCGTTGGCGGAGTGAGACGACCTACGGTGTCAGATCAACTCGTGCTCGATGATTCAGTTCTTGGTGGAATCGGGGACCTGCCCGGCCACATTGGGCGACAGACGACCCTCAATCGTTATTGCCACAGTCATATAGATCACGCCGAGGGCGATCACCGTCAACGCGTAGACCGGGAACAGTTCGGTGTCGGGAATTCCAGTCGTGATGGGAACAAACGCCATGACCGCCGTAGCCACCCCACGCGGCAACATGGAGGCCACGATCCGGCGTTCAGGTCCTGACCATGCTCCGGTGATCCGACCGATGATTTCCGTTGCGGTCCAGCGGACAATAAGCGTGACGGCAAACAACCCCAGTCCAGCCGCTGCGACCATCCCTGTCATCGCAGATAGATCGAAAATCAATCCCAGCAACACATAGAAAAATGTCCGCACTAAAAACGAGAGTTCTTCATTGATGCGCTTCAAGAACTCGTCGAGCTCAAACTGTGCATGGTCGAGCTCATAGCCGATCCACGCACGAATCGGCTTGGCCATGCGACCGACCAAAAATTGCATGTTCGACAGCACGAGGCCGAAAAGCAGAATCGTGATGGCACCGTTCCCACCAAGGAGTTCTGCAACATAGTACAGGACGAGGATCGCAGCGAGGGTCAGCATATAAGACAGGGTCTGGCCTTGCATCCACGCCAAGAGCCTTGCCCAGAGAGCTCCCGCAATCGTCGCCAGCAAGAGCGCGTCCACAAAGGCGTGAAACAGGCCGCTCACCACATGGCCTGGTCCGATCGACCCAGTCATTGTGGTCATAATCGCCAGAGCGATCACCACCACGAACACTTCGGAAAAGGCGGAATCGAGGCTCAACAACACTCTGGCCGGCTCACGGAGTGAAGTCAGTTTCCCCGCGACAGGAATGACGATGGCTGCGGCAGTCCCGCCCAGAATCGCCCCTAGGAGGAGACCGTGCAGCCATTGGCCCTCCAGCCCCCACACATAGAGTGCGGCGATCCCGCCCACGGTGCACGTAAAGACCGTCAACGAAAACAGCACGGCAAGCGGGGCCTCCTTGAGCACCTTCATGAATTGAAGATTGAGTCCCCCGTCAAAAAGAATGATGAGCAACGCCAATGTGCCGAAGTACGGAGCCATCATGGTGACGTTTGAAGCCTCCGCCAAATGAAGGACAGGGCCCAGGAGTACGCCGAACCCCATCAGAAACAGCACGCTGGGAACCCCGGTTCTCTTGAAAAATAATTCGCCGGCTAATCCGACGAGGATCACCAGCCCGATCAATCCGAGAACGGTTTCAACGCTGAGTTGCCCCATAAAACTCCTCCGCACACCGATGATCACCTCCCGAAGATTATTCGGGAGGAAAGTAGGCCCCCGACTGTTCTGAACCGCGTCAGGGGATCAAGGAAGAAGGCATACACAAGTCAGCCCGTGACCGCCCCTGCGAGCCAGTGCCAGCCACCCTCTCCAAGTGCATCTCGACCCTCGCTCACAGCTTACGAAAGAAAAAGCGCGGCACGACCAACGCCAGAATGAAGCCGAACAGAACAATCGATCGTACCCGCCTGAAGCTGGATAAGATTCAGGGAATTGCTGTGCCGAGGAATAGCGTGCGACCAAGTCGACTGATCTGATCCACGGCAATAGTCTGGCTGGACCACGATTGTTCCTCTCTATTTCACTCATCCAATCTCAGCAGCCTCGGCCCGTGCATCAATCGCATTTTTTTGCGTCGCTAACATATCACAATTACTGTAAAATCCTCAGGGGCAGATTGCCGAGGCAACAGGGGGGGAAGCATGTGATCTCCGCCAGATGAGATGTGACTGGAAGAATTGGCATGACACGAATGAAGAAAACGATCCTCGTTCAGTCGCTGTGGATATTTGTGCTGACGGCTTCTTTGGCCGTCGCGCAAGTCCAAACTCCAGCGATCAGTACAGCGCCCCCGGAAACGCCGGCAGGGTTTGCGGTGGTCTTCTCCGGTGAGACCCTGTTCAAGGTCTATGACAAGGTCGGCTCATTCAGCCCGCAAGAACGCGCCTCGGCCATTACTGAGCGTCTGTCCCACTTAGCGGAGAACCCTCTGTCCAGGCCGGATACGATTGCCGTCACGGAGGGAGAGCGGACAAGCGAAATCGTAGCCGGTGAAGTGATCATCATCGCCGTGACCGATGGGGATGCGCGTCCGCTTGGCCGGTCCAGACAGGAGGTGGCGCAAGAGTATGCGCGCACAATCCGTCACGCCTTGACCACATCGTTAGAACAAATCAGCTTACAAACGATCCTGATCGATGGGGCCTACGCTCTCCTGATCACCGTCATCTTCATTGCGTTCCTAATAGCCTTTCACAAACTCTTTCCCAAACTCTACGAGAAAATCCTGGCCTGGCGGGAAACCTACATTCCGCCGATCAAGATTCAACGGGTCGAACTGCTGTCCGCCAACCAGATCGCCTTAGGGATCACCGCCCTGGCCAGGGGCCTGCGTGTCGTCGCAACCCTAGCCCTTGGCTATGTGTGGGTGACGGCGGTCTTGGGGATCTTCCCCTGGACCAGGAGCATTTCCGCCCAACTGCTCGGAGCCGTGCTGACGACACTCAATGCGATCGGCCTGGCCTTCGCCACCTATGTGCCAAATGTCATCTCCATTATCGTCATCATCTTTGTAACCCGCTACATCATCAAGCTGATCGCGCTGGTGTTCACCGGGATGGAGCGGGGCGCGATTTCCTTCAAAGGATTCCGTCGTGAGTGGACACAGCCGACGTTCAAGATCGTGCGTTTTCTCGTGATCGTCTTCGCCACGATCGCCATTTTCCCCTATATTCCAGGTTCCCAGTCGGACGCGTTTCGCGGAGTTTCCGTGTTTCTGGGAGTGCTCCTCTCCTTCGGATCTGCCGGAGCCATCAGCAACATCGTTGCCGGAGTGATCCTGACCTACATACATCCCTTTCGCGACGGTGACCGGGTCAAAATCGCCGACACAACCGGCGATGTCATGGAGCGCACCCTATTGGTCACGCGCATTCGGACCATCAAGAACGTGGACATTTCGATCCCCAACTCCATAGTCCTCGGCAGCCATCTCATCAATTATAGTTCCGTGGCCAAAGAACAGGGCTTGATTCTCCACACCAACGTGACCATCGGCTACGACGCGCCCTGGAAAACGGTGCATGCGCTGTTGATCGCGGCGGCGCGCGCGACCACACACATTCTCAAGGCACCGGAACCGTTCGTGCTACAAACCAGCCTGGACGATTTTTATGTTACCTACGAAATCAACGCCTATACAGACCAGGCCAATAAGATGGCCACCATCTATGCCGAACTCCATCAGAACATCCAGGACAAGTTCAACGAAGGCGGCGTGGAAATCATGTCTCCGCACTATGGCCAGATTCGCGACGGGAATCAGACCACGATTCCAGAACAGTATCTGCCGAAGAACTACCAAGCCCCGGCGTTTCGGATTGGGCCGCTCGGTAACCTCTTCGGCGGCTTGAAAGATGCTGGACCTGCCAAAGGCGAGCCCAGGCCATGACATCCTCTATGGACGAATACGTCGATCGCTGGCTGCTCAATCCGACTGTCGGCAAGCTCGTGACTGCCACGGTCGGTATCCTGATCGTGATCGCTCTTGTGCGGATCTTCCGGGGTGTCCTCACTCGCTACGTCCAGGAGTCTGGCAACCTGTACCGCGCGAAAAAAATGGTGAGTTTCCTCGGATATTTTATCGGGATGCTCACCATTGCGATTATCTTTAGCGACAGCCTCGGCAAGATGGCCGTGGTCTTCGGCGTGGCTGGGGCAGGCATCGCGTTTGCTTTGCAGGAAGTCATCGCCAGCCTCGCGGGATGGGTGGCCATCTCTTTCGGAAATTTTTACAACACGGGTGATCGCGTTCAACTAGGCGGTATCAAAGGCGACGTCATCGACATCGGCATGCTGCGAACGACCATGATGGAGATTGGCCAATGGGTAGGTGCCGACCAGTACAACGGTCGCATTGTGAAAATCGCCAACAGCTTCGTCTTCAAGGAGCCGGTCTTCAACTATTCCGGGGACTTTCCCTTCTTATGGGATGAGGTCACGGTCCCGGTGAAATACGGAGGCGACTACCGCCTGGCGAGGGACATCTTTCAAAAGGTTCTGCAGGAGATTACCGGCGAGTTCGCCACTGAAGCGAAGGAAAGCTGGTCTGAGCTGATTCACCTCTACCGTGTGGACCCGACGGAGATAGACTCGCGCGTCTTTCTCATCGCGAACGACAATTGGATGGAGTTCACCCTGCGCTATATCGTGGACTATAAGAAGCGCCGGATCACCAAAGATCGCCTCTTCACCCGTATTCTGGAAGAAGTGGATAAGACAAACGGCCGCGTCGCGATGGCATCCGCCACCTTCCACCTTGTCGAAACCCCGGAAATCACGGTCAGGATTGCCGATCCAACGCCGGGGCGCAGGGCCTGACCGCAGGTTTCCTCCGGCACCTTCGCTGATCCCCTCCATGCTCAACCAGTCCTGCCCATGCGCGTAAGATGTATCCATTAGATCTGCAGACCAGGGAACGTGCTCTTGGGGAAAACCAGCCGATGCGTAAGGGAAAGCATTCCTGTACAATCGACCATGTGAAAACGACCTTCCAGCGACGTGGCCTCTTCATCTCCTTCATCGGAACGATCATAGTAAGCCTCTGCCTCCATGCGGTGAGTCTCCCTGCGATTGCAGAGGACATCCCGATGCTAGAGGTCGAGGAGCAACCGGATCAGGCCACCCCACGAGGCTGGGAATTGACGACGCACGACGACACTGCTGAGTTGGTGACGGTCCATGAGGAAGTCGGCCCGGCCCTCAAGCTCCACGCAGACGAATCATCATTTTCCATTCAAAAAGAAATCGACGTTAATCTCAGGCTTACGCCTTGGCTCGTCTGGCAATGGAAAGTCACCGCCTTGCCGGAGCAGGGTGACTTTACCCTCACCGAGCAAGACGATCAGGCAGCCCAGCTCATCCTCGCTTTTTCGAAGAGCTTCTGGGAGATACGAAAATCTCTGTCCTATATTTGGGGGAATACCTTCCCCATCGGCACGATAAACGATACGGCGGCAGGGGCGCTCCTTCCACTCCTAGACATGAAAGCCGTTGTCGTGAGGTCGGGGAAAAATGATATGGGCACATGGATCTCTGAATCCAGGAATGTCTTCGAAGACTACAAGCAACTGTACGGGAAAGAACCGGAGAGTGTGGTTGGGATACGGATCCAGATCAACTCTCAGCACACTAAGGCGTATGCGGAATCCCTCTGGGGCCGGATCGCATTTACGTCCAACCCGTGAAAGGGAGAGGGCAATATCATGAATCCCCTTCGAACCCTGCAAGCAAGTCTTGGGAGAGAACGATGGGGTCCCGAATTGAGATGAGGGCTGATCGCTCCACCACTCCGTCCCGTGCCTGCCTGGTGACCGGATACTGAAAGATGGAGAGTCTTCAACAGCTATTCATTCAGATCAAATCTTTTCTCGACATCCCCGTCTTCTCTGCCGGCAAGTCTTCCATCACGCTGTGGACGCTCGTTGTACTGGTCATTCTCATTCTTCTCCTCTTCTCCATCACCCGCTGGCTGAAAGTCTGGATCGTCACAGGCCTCCTCGCCAAGAGCAGCGTGGAATTGGGAGTCCGACTGGCGATCAGCGCAATCGTCCGCTACATCATCATTGCCGTCGGCTTGATCGTGATCCTCCAAACGACCGGCATCGACCTGAGTACCGTGACGATCCTGGCCGGAGCCCTCGGCGTCGGGGTCGGCTTCGGCCTGCAAAACATCACCAATAATTTCGTCAGCGGGTTCATCCTTCTCATCGAACGCCCCATCAAAGTCGGCGACCGTATCGAAGTCGGCCCGGTCACCGGCGATGTCGTGAACATCTCGTTACGGGCGACCACGGTCGTCACCAACGACAACATTGCCATCATTGTTCCGAATTCCGAGTTCGTGTCCTCCAGAGTGATCAACTGGAGTTACACCGACCGGAGCGTGCGATTTAATTTTCCAGTCGGAGTGTCCTATCGATCAGATCCTGAACTCGTCCGCCGGCTGCTTCTTCAGGTCGCCGATCAGCATGCCGGTGTGTTGAAGGACCCAAAACCGGATGCGCTACTGCAGGAGTTCGGGGATAGTGCCCTCAATTTCATACTCCGCGTCTGGACAAAACAGCACGCCACTACGCCGGGCATGCTCCGAAGCGAACTCAATTTCATGATCCTCAAGACATTCAAAGAACAGGGCATTGAGATTCCATACCCACAACGGGATCTTCATATACGCAGTGGTGGTCTGGACAGATAGACATCGAAGAAATCGTCGCCCTCTGCGTCTTCCTGAATGGGCGAAAGCGATCTTATGATAGCGGCGGTGGACGGTGAATGCCGCTGCAGCATGAAGGCATCGTCACAAATTGGAGGTATGCGATGGGAGTTCTTCTTCTCGCGCTGGTTCTGGCGTCACTGACCGCCATCTTTGCGCTCCAGAACACAGATGCGGTGACTGTTCGGATGGTCCTGTGGGAATACCAGACGTCGTTGGTGCTGGTCATTCTTGGCTCCGTGGGGGTCGGTATTGCGCTGACATTTCTCTCCTCCCTCGGACGCAGATGGAAACGGGGCAGCACCATACGGTCCCTTCAGGCCACCGTCGAGTCGCAAGGAGCGCGAATTCGTGAACTGGAAGGGGAGCTCCGCCTTTCCCGCGAGAACAGTCCACCTCCTATATCGGGATAACGGAGCCACGCTACCGCCGATCGCCTGATCGCTGCCGGAGGTCAGGACGTATGGTGCGCCGGAGGCTACGCGTCGGACTTCTTTGCGAGAAAAGCCTATAAGGCAAATGAATAGAGAATCGACGGCGCATGTGTTCTATTCGCCATACCGAGGCACATCGCCTCGTGAGGACCCAGACTGAAAGGAGTCGGATGGCCAGAATGCAGTCTGCCATGGGAAACGGGAAAAGCGCGAATGGACCTCGTGTCATTGTCACGCCGAATACATGGTCCCCCGCCCTGGTCCTAGCCACGAGGCTGGGGATCGCCGCGTTGCTCTTCTGTCTGGTCTTTGGCCTCCTCTGGTGGGACCGCGACGGGCTGCGGGATCAGCTCGACGGCGAGATCTCCTTTACAGATGTCGTGTACTTTACGATGATCACGGTAACCACGGTGGGCTATGGAGACATCGTGCCCGTGTCGACGCGCGCCAGGCTGTTGGATGCCTTGGTCGTCACGCCGATTCGGTTCGGCATCTGGTTTTTGTTTCTGGGTACGGCGTACCAACTGATACTTCGACAATATATGGAGGGGTACCTCATGGCGAAACTCCAGGGAGGGTTAATCCAGCATCTCATCGTGTGCGGCTTCGGCCATACCGGGATGTCGACGGCGAAAGAATTGCTGGCTCGGGGCGTGAGGGCCGACCAGATTGTGGTGATCGACCAGCAAGAGGAGCGGGTGCGATTGGCCGGTGCCCTGGGTGTCGCAGTGTTTCAGGCCGATGCCACACAGGAAGCCGTCTTGCGCGATGCCATCATCGACAAAGCGAAGGCCGTGATCATAGCAGCCGGCCGTGATGACTCAAGCGCGCTGATGCTCTTGACCGCCCGGCATTTGAATCCAACCGTGCGCATCATCGTGAGCGCCAAAGAAGAAGAGAACGTGAAGCTGTTCAAGCAGGGCGGCGCCGACGCCATCGTCTCCCCCGCCACATTCGGCGGCTACATTTTGGCCGCGGCCGTCGATCATGGGCATATGGTGCATTACCTCGACGACCTCCTCACGGCAGGAGGGAAGGTTGGCTTGGTCGAACGCCTGGTTGGGCCTGATGAAATCGGGAAAACTCCGGCGGATCTCAAGCCGGATGTCTTGGTCCGTCTCTACCGGGACGCCGCCATGTTCTCACTCTTGGAGTTGGACCAGGCCGGGCGGCTACAGGCCGGCGACATTCTGGTGCTGTTGACCGGTGGGAAAACCGACGGCCAGAAAAACCGTTATCCATAAAGAAATTCTGGCCGTTGGGGGCTAGCTTTGCGAAATTTTCTCTTGTCGTCTATTACAAACCTGCTCAAGTCGAATGGGTTTTCTCTCGTCCTCCGTTCCCTATCAACGCAGGCGGTGAACTAGGAAGGAGGTTACTCACTATGATGTTGTTGAATTACGTACGCCCTTCGTTGCCCGATGCGATTGACATGCGTGTAGACCATCTCTTCGACGAGGTCTTCCGCGCAATCGAAGGACTGAGGTGGATGCGGCAGCTCTGTTGGGTTTGCCTGTTTCTGTTGTCGATGGGTCTCGTGACTGCGACCGCCATGGCGGAAGAACTGCGGGGAAATCTGGTCGTGGTTGGCCGAGGACCGGAACGTCCGATGATAGAGCAGTTGGCTCGCGCCTTTGAAAAAGCCCATCTCGGCACCGCTATGGACATCAAATGGAGCCACAACTTCCGCATCGCAGACATGGTGACTTCGGGCGAGGCCGATCTCGCCGTCGCCGACCGGGAAGAGGCAGGTCTCGCGGCGACCACGATTGCCTGGGACGGACTCGCCGTAATCGTCAATTTTTCCAATCCGATCAAGGAGGTGACGAGGCAACAGGTCGCCGCCCTGTTCTCAGGCAGGATACTGAATTGGTCCGAACTGAACGAGAGGGCCAAGGGCCATGTTCGAGTGGTGCTCCGCCCAGACGATCAAAATCTCACGGCTGGGTTCGAACACTCTCTCGGAATAGTCAGCGCATTGTCCAAGGATGCGGAGCACATCCGTTCGGACCAGCAGGTCCTGAGTCATGTATCTGGGCGACTTGATGCCATAGGCTACCTGTCGTTAAAAGCGGCGCTGGAGGCGGTGAGCTACGGCGTGCCAGTGCGTATCCTTCTGATCGACGAAGTCGAACCGGGGAAACCGGCCGTGCAGTCCGGACAATACACACTGAAGCGCCCGATCATCTTCCTGGCTCACAAAGAGCCCACGTTTGTTACCAGGGCCTTCATCAGCTTTGCCCTCTCCCAGGCTGGTCAGGATATTCTTGATGAAATGTATATTCCCCTCGCGCACGAGCCCTCTTCGCCAGCTGCTCTACTGAATCGTTAACGACCGGAGTGCTATGCAGCGCTTGTCCGGAAAACTACAACCTCCTGCTATTCTCGATCAGTTGGTCCTTGGCCCTCTGAGGAGGATGCTGCATTCAGACTGAGAATCGGTAGTCGATCACCCTCTTTCTATTGCGAATATTGCTACCGAAAACTCGTCTGCATCGGCTTCGCCTCCGGCGCCTGCCCATCATCTTTGGCATCGCGCGCGCAACGGAACCCCATCCAGTTCATCTTGGTGTTGGGATCAGTCCCGTTGCGTTGAGCGACCCGCACGCTCGGCGTGCTGTCGATCCAGCCGCCACCACGAAAGCTCCGCTGCGTTCCCTTCTCCGGCCCCTTGGGATTCTTGTCCGGCGCAGTCGTGTAGTACTTGGGGTCATACCAGTCGGCCACCCACTCGGCCACATTACCGGACATCTGAAAGAGGCCGTACGGACTCACGGCATTGTCGTATTTGTCCACGGAAATGATTGGTGGATAAAGCAGCAACCGCTCAGGACGATCGCGCACCGGACCTGATAAACCGGTCCGACCGAAATTCGCACGCGACAGACCGGCCGGCTGATTTCCCCAGGGATATATCCGCCCATCCTCCCCGCGTGCCGCCTTCTCCCACTCGGCTTCGCTCGGAAGTCGTTTGCCCGCCCACGTGCAGTAGGCAGCGGCATCGGTCCAGGGCACGTGCATCACAGGATGATTGGCCATGGTCTCCTGGAAATTTCCTCCGTCATACTGCCAGTCGATCAGCGGCGGCAGATCCTTGGCGAGAATGAACTTCAGAAATTGCACGGCGGTCACTTCGAACCTGTCGATCTCGTATGCGTCCAGATAGACCTTCCGCTGGGGGGACTCCGCCGGATAGGCGTTGCGATCTATCTTCCTGTCGCTCCCCATGATGAACGAGCCAGCTGGAATGAGGGCCATCTCGTCGTGAGCCGGCAGCTTCGTCCGCTCGGCGGCGAGCTTCTTTCCTTCGGAGGTCCATTCCCGGACGACGTCGGCAACGTCCAATGCGTAAACCATTCCGCCCATTGCCATCAGTCCTGTTATTACAATGCCCGCAATGATTCCGAAAACTCTCACGTCACATCCTCCTTGTTGCATTACATGCCCGGCCCGGTCTGCCCTGGTATCTCTTGTTTGTTGAAGTCTTCCAGCGGCTGAAAATTAACCGGAAGGTTGAAGAGGTAGTCCGAGACCGACCGCAGCTTCACATGCTGGTACTCCACAATCCAACTTCCGTCTTTCCTCGCCAGTTTCATAGGAAAATGAATATCCGTGGCAACCCACTGATAATACACCTCGACCTGCTCCCCTTGCTTCGTCGTGACTTCGTACAGGATCGTCGGATGCCCCTCGCGCAGTTCCGTACCGATCTCCTGTCTCGACACTTCTCCGTCCAGCTGTTCACTCACCCTGAGATCCTGTTCCGGGCTATAGGGCATCGTTTTGAAGTGTTTCATCCGTGAGAGCAGCAGCCACACAACCTGCTTGTCCTTGCGCACGATACTCACGTTGACCGGCCCCATAGAATGGTGCTCGATGCGCCACATCATATCGCGGTAATAGATGTTCGCTTTGTGCTCCTTGCCATCGAGCTTCGTGACTTGATCGGCCGTAAACTCCAATGCCCAGGCCGGCAGGCCGACGAGCAGCAGGCCACCAGCACAGCATAGGACGAGACAGATCTGACGCATCGCGGGAAATCCTACCATAGGCCCATGCTCATTTTCTTCCGGTCGGTTGCGACAGGACAAGTACCCCGGATCCCGAATAGCGCCCGGCTTTCAATTTCTGAAGTGCACGGTTGGCATCGGTGAGAGGGAATGACAAAGTGTGGGGTTTGATCGGAATCGCAGCGGCCTCACGCAGGAAATCGAGGCCGTCCTGCCTCGTACTGGCCGTGACGCTTCGAATGACTCGCTCACCAAAAACCTCGCGGTCGTAGTCGAGCGAGGGGATCGGCGTCATATGAATACCGGCGAGGGCGAGCGTGCCGCCGCGTTCCAATGCGCGTAAGGCCGGTGGAACTAATTCCCCGGCCGGCGCAAAGATAATCGAGCCGTGAAGTTTGTCTGGCGGTCTGTCGGTCGCCCCGCCCACCCATGTGGCACCCAATTCACGTGCGAGACGTTGGTGCTCTGGTTTCATCGAGCTGACATAGACCTGACAGCCCCAATGACGAGCAATCTGAATGGCAATATGAGCGGACGATCCAAATCCATAGAGACCGAGCCGTTGGCCCGGCCGGATTCCACTCAAGCGCAATGCCCGGAAGCCGATGATCCCGGCGCAGAGGAGGGGGGCCGCTTCTTCATCACTGAAGATCGGTGGAATCGGATAGGCAAATGCTGCCGGGACGAGCGCATACTCCGCGTATCCACCATCGACCTGATAGCCGGTAAACCTGGCGCGCTCGCACAAGTTCTCGCGCCCGCTCGTGCAAAATTCGCAGTGGCCGCACGTGTGCTGCAGCCAGGCGATGCCGACTCGCTCGCCCACCGTCCGCTCACTCACGCCTGCGCCAACCTGACTCACGACCCCGACGGCTTGATGGCCGGGAATGAGCGGAAGCGTGGGGTTCGGCAACTCGCCTTCGATGACGTGAAGATCCGTCCGGCAGATCCCGCAGACGGCAATGCGAACCAAGACTTCTCCAGGCCCTGGCTCTGGTATTGGAAGCTCTCGAAGCTGGAGCGGGGAGGTTCCCACGTCCGCTGTGCGCGCCAGGACCATCGCCTTCATGATTGATTGCTCTCAGGGAGGTGAGTCGACCACGAACAGGTTACTGCAGAACCAGCAGGCTGTTCAAAAGGCTGTCCAGCAAGCCCAGAGGCGAGGCGTACCCTCTGGGGTACGTTGAGCCCTCTGAGCGAAGCGAGAACGAAGTTGGCGGCCTTATTCAACAGCCTGCTAGGATTTCGCCTTGATACATTCAATATCAAGCCTGATCTGAACCTCGTCGCCGACGATCAATCCGCCGCTATCCAACGTCTTATTCCAGACCATGCCGAAGTCTTTACGATTGAGTTTTCCCTCCGCGCTGAAGCCGGCTCTGGTATTGCCCCAGGGGTCCTTCGTCGCCCCGTTATAGCGGCCCGACAGGGCAACCTCCTTGGTCACCCCACGCAGCGTGAGATCTCCTACTGCCGTATAGCCCTCTGCGGTGTTCGTGTAGCTCTTCATCTTGAAGGTCATCGTCGGATACTGTGCCACGTCGAAAAACTCGGCATTCCGCAAGTGGGTATCCCGTTTACTGTGACTCGTATTCACCGACCCGGTCTTGATCGTGGCCTCAATGGCCGTCACTGTACCGGCTTCGGCATCCATGTCGATAAACCCGGCATAGTCCATGAACCGCCCCGTGGTCTTCGACACGACCATGTGGGTGACACGAAACTCGATCGTCGAATGTTCAGGATCCAGGTTCCAACGGGCTGGTTCTGCTTGCACCACCAACGGGAACCAGACCATCGCTCCGAGCAGCAAGAGCATGCACCAACTTCGCCCTCTCCTCTTCAGCATAAATGACTCCTACTGGGTTAGCGGCCACAGACCGTGCTGCGTGAAACGCGAGACATGCGAGAAAGGCGCAATCAGAAGTTCAACGTTTCTGGTTCGAAGTTCCGAAAACCTCGAACTTCGGACCTCGAACCCTCGTGTCTCGCTCGTCCCGCCAGTCTCGCGTGCCAACATAGTTATCCCGCAGCCTGCTACTTCATCGAAGGACGGCCCGCCCCATCAGGCTTGCTGGTTAACCGACTCCCGACCGACTGCACCTCGCGAAACCGTCCCCGACTACCGGTTCGCATCCGGACATGCACGTCCACCGCGTCCTCCCCCAACTCACTGGGGAAGGGTAGAAACGGTTGGGCATTGACCACCGCGTAAATTCCGGCTTCGTCGATTTCGCGCGTGCCGGAGCCTTTCTCAATCTCGATCAGCTGGGCACGGCCGTTGGGAAACATTTTGAAAAGGACCTTCACCGTTTCGCTGCGTGGCGCATGCCGGATTCCGCGAACCTGGCGGGCCCAACTCCGGCTGATGAGTTGACTCACATGCTGCCAGTACGCCTGCCCCTCCCCTGGAGGGGCAAACGGAACCAGATCTTCCTCAGCTAAGGTGCCGGTCGAGACCGGCTCCACGGCCGGTTGCACTTCATCCAAGATGACATCCTCACTCGGCGATTCCTCGGGACGAACGGGCGCCAATTCACTACTCTCAGTGGCCGGCATCGAACGATCCATGGTCACATACACGATCCGCCGCATAAACCGTTCGAGTTTGTCCTGGCGGGATCGAGCAAACGTCACTTGAACTCGCGCCGCCCTGGGTGGCACGGTGGTCCGACTCATCAGGATCGGCTCGAGCGTCACCGTCCCCTTCAACGTCTTCGACTCTGCATCTAGCTCAAGCGTGACCGTTTGGGCTTGAAACACAATCGATTCACAGGTCGCCACCACCGGAGTCGTACCAGCTGTCACGCCTCCCAGGAAAATCGTCAGCGTGACTGGCTTGCCGGTTTGCGGATCCCCCATCGACTCCGCTTGGCTCAACTCGAACTGCGCCCACCGCTTCGTGGGGCCGGACGAGGAAGCCGTCTGTGGCGATGATGCGGAACGCGCTGGTGCGATGAGGCCCAGACAAAAGAATGCCACACAACACATCCCTACCAACAGCATGAGCCCGCGGTGGTGTAGATCCTTCATAGGTTGCATCCTACCGATCTCGCAAACCCAGACGCAACCCGTTTTTCATTGAAAGGGTAGGCTGGATCGAACCCGTGGTATACAA
>JAENWB010000243.1:0-4352 GCA_016650275.1 Nitrospiraceae bacterium
ACGGCCAATCTGGCAAGGCTGGCAGGCGCGCAGGTCGTGTTTGAGCCCGTCAATCAAATTGGTCGGGCACGCAATGCCGGCGCAGCTGTAGCGACAGGAGATTGGTTGCTGTTTCTGGATGCGGACAGTGTGTTAAATCCAGGATTGCTTGCTGATATCTTGCGGTTGATTGAAGACGGAAAGAGCGTGGGTTGTGGCAGCACTCTATACATGCAAGGATTGCCATGGTGGGGGAACAGGACATTGCAACTGTGGACGGGCGCGTCGATTCTGTTTCGCTGGGCGGCGGGTGCGCTGGTCGTGTGTCGTAGTGATGCGTTTCGTGATGTCGGTGGTTTTAGCCAGGAACTCTACGCTGGTGATGAAATAAGTCTAAGTGAGCATCTCAAGCGGTGGGGGCGACAACGAGGCCTTCAATTCATCATTTTGACACAGCATCCGCTGGAGACGTCATCGCGCAAGGTGGGACTCTACTCCGGTCGAGAGATTGCCGGTCAGATCCTGCGAGTCATTCTCCATCCACGGCGGACATTGCAAGACAAGAAGCAGTTATCAATTTGGTATGATGGACGACGTTGAAGGTCTCGATAGCGGATTTGTTGGTACGAAAAGAGGGGATAGCATGCGACGATGGATTATCCTGTGGGTACTGCTCATAACGGCGTTCGGCGCATTCGCCCTTTGGCAGGATCGCAAGGCACAGGAAGAAGAAGTGCACACAAAGGCGCTCTGGCAGAAACTGACTGGGACCGACGACGTCTCCTCCCTTAGCGAGTGTGTCGAAAAGACAGAGTACGGGAGGGACATCGAGGCATGCCTGAAAATTCAGACGGCCATCGAGCAGGCTATCGGGCGATAGCGTGGGAGACCGGTTGACACGATCTGAGACTGCCATTTTTATGAGCCAATCGCATGGGAGGAGCGGCACGTACCGGTACGCGTCCACTCGCTGACGGAGCATCCCTACTGTTCATAATTCTCGACAACCTGCGGCGGGCGAACTTCCGCATCGGCCGGGTCAAACCCGACGTCGCGAAGGGCACGGCGCTGGCGCAAGAGGTCCCAGCACTGATCCAGTTCGACCTGGACTTGCGCGAGCCGTTTACGATCGGCTTTGGGGTGTGTCCGTTGCTCGTGCAATCGGTGTTCCTCTGCCACAAGGTGCTGAATATGATTGAGGACGGGCTGATCTTCGGCTTGGTTCTCCACAAGAGCCTCCTCCCATGCGGATGTGATCGGAGCGGTCATGCTTTGATGGTACGCCCACCCGAAACTGCGGT
The DNA here is from genome assembly GCA_016650275.1 of Nitrospiraceae bacterium. GTDB lineage: Bacteria > Nitrospirota > Nitrospiria > Nitrospirales > Nitrospiraceae > Palsa-1315. Next base: position 1,281 of record JAENWB010000243.1, read on the forward strand.
CAAATGATGCTCCGGCCAACATGATAACCCCGGCGTAGGTTGCTAGAAGAAAGAGAATGTGCCTGGACCATTTTGCTGCACGTGGCGGGGATCTGGTTCATTTGGTCTATCCGGTCTTTCTGGTTTATTTGGTGAATCTCGTTTGTGTGGTTCGACGATCGAGCGAGAGAAGACAGATCTGCGCACCAGATAGACTGCCTCTGAATCCCTTGCCCCTCACTTAGCATGAACTTAGCCTGGACCTGCCGTAACCGGCTCAGCTCCGACTTTCGCCAAGGGGCGTTCGCTAACTGGGACGAGTTGGCTCGAAGAGGGACCTGACGCCGACGAGGTAGACCTTATCGGCAGCGCCAAATGTCAGTTCGCGCGTCCAGCAGGCTTCCACTAACTTGACTGTTCGCTTCTCTTCTCTGTGCCTCTCCTCGGTCGACACGCGCGTGTGCACTTCAAATACTTGTCCCCTCTCCGGGGACTGCGGCATTAAGAGCAAGGATCCTTTCGGGCTAGTATTGAGAGACAGCGCGTGGCCATCGGAGAATTCGACAATCTCGTGGCCGGGGAAATGCGCAAGCTGGTAAAAACATGTTTCTATCACCAGAGCACGCAGGCCTTCCCTGCGGTCAGGATTGGCCGACTCGTCCACTGTTGAGGGGGTCTTTGAAGGAGTCATAGGTGGCCTTGGTGTAGCACGGGAGACACGTTTACTCACGTCTGCCAGGTCCGGCACCACTACTTTTCCCCGCGCTTTTATGAATTCGAGGGGAATCCGGCGCCTGCTGTCTGTATCTCGGACGTCTTGATTCAGGCGCGCAGCTTGTGATTCTTGTCTTTCTCCGCTGACCTGAACTCTTCCAGAACGATAATGATCCGAGAATCGTGGCTCGTCTCTCGATCGGGATGTCCGAATCCACGGAGCAGGAGCCGTTGTCCTGATTCAGACACGACTCGACTTACTTCAAAAGGTTCCCAGATATTATCCCTGAGGCGATCGTCGAGGCTTTCTTGAATTTGGTCACGCAATGCAAGGAGTCGTGACGGAAGTGCGATCAAGTCCGATTCTATCATCGTCTGGTCGGTGGTTCGTGTCAATTCGAGGGCTCGACGATTTACGTACTGCAGCTGCCGTGAGCGCGAGAAGACAAGAATCCCCGGGCTCGACCGCTGCGAAACCGTGTTCTCGCTGTACCCAGACAACACGAATGCTGTGCTCATCTCTGCCATGATATTCACGACACCCTCCTCAACACATTTGAATCAGGATGAACTGGACAGGCCGTGGTAGCGCACCATTCTGCGCGGGATAGTGTTCGCCGAACAGGTCCCGAAATAGCAGACAAGGAAACGTCGATGTTCCATTCATAGTAGAGACCTACGGTACGGTCGCACACCTACTCAGGACATGCGACAGGAAATGATCGTATACCAATGTGTCGAAAGAAGGGCAATTCCTCTAAAGGGTTATACGTGGTCATCGATGAGGCTAAGAGGACCGAGGTCAGGCAAGATGTGATGTAACATCAAGTGGTTATGATCAAACTATCAGGAGTTTTTCTTCACCAAAACCGTCGCATCGGGTGTTGAGCGGAATGGGATATGAGAAGAAAAAGTGTCGGGAACAACTCCGTGGAGCATGGCGAAGATCTGGTTTATTTGGCTCTTGGGTCTGCCTGGTTCGGGGAACGAGACAAACCAGATAGACTCCCTGGAACGCAGGATTTTTGGTCGGGCAGGCGTATCTGCTTATAAGGACCACGGGGGAAATACAAAAACCAATTCGCGTGGCGGGGCATGGGTGGGATGCGGCCACAGTCCCAGAATGTTTCATGCCCACGTATGGTAACAATGCGTGGGTATGTCACCATCAGGGTGTGTCGATAACTAGGCCTCGCTCCAATGTTGACTAGAACTGATTCCAGAGCATTTGGTTTGTTACTTCGTGGTGAAAGAGCACTTCCGAAATCTTCACCCTCGTGCCGAGCTCTTTAGGGGAACGATCTGCCACCAGCTGTTTGAAGCTTGCATACTTTTGTTTGCTGTCCTCGCCGAGGATCTCGCCGATAAACTTCGACGATTTAAACAGAGCGATCGCATCATTGATGTAACTCGGAAGGTATCGCACACGGTCACGTGTCGTCTCGTCCTTTTCCAGACGCTCCCCTTCAAAGCCGGTCTTGAGCATCGTGTACAGCACGAGGTAGGGGTTGGCATCGGGGGCGACTGAACGCAGCTCGATGCGCGCAGTCTTTTCGTTGGCCATCGGAATGCGAATCATAGAACCGCGATCGATCGCCGAGACCTTGACCTGGTTCGGTGCCTCAAAATGCGGATCCAGGCGACGATAGGCATTCACCGACGAATTAAACACTAGACAAATCTCCGGCGCATGATTAAGGAGTTTGAGAATAAAGTCCCACGCCACATCAGAAAGGCCATTTTCCCCCTTTGAATCGTGGAAGATATTCTTGCCATTTTTGCTCAAGGAGAAGTTGGTGTGCATGCCGGAACCATTGACCCCAACGAATGGCTTCGGAAGGAAAGTGGCCGTGTGGCCCATGGATCGAGCCACTTGGCGACAGATTAGCTTGTACAACTGCACATTGTCCGCCGCACGAACAACATCCGCATAGGAGAAGTTCATTTCGAACTGCGAGGGCGCGACCTCTGGATGATCTTTTTCGTTCTTGAAGCCCAGTGCACGCTGTGCCTCCGCCGACTTATCAATGAACTGGCGAAGCGTGTCCATCGGGAGCGAGTGATAGTAACCGCCTGTTGAGATGAGTTTAAATCCATGCTCGCCGTAGCGTTGCTCGGCGTTCTGCCCGTCCACGAGGAAGCCCTCTATTTCGCAGGCAGCATACGCGGTAATACCCTGTTTTTTCTTGAGATTCTCCGTATACGATTTCAGCACGCCGCGGAAGTCGCTGTGATAGGGCGTACGATCACCGTTTAACACGGACGCAAAGAAGATCGCTTTCCCTGCCCCAATCACGTCGGCCGGAACGTAGCGGATGGACGACCAGTCAACTTCAAGACGCAAGTCCGACTCATGTTGCGGCGTGAACCCGCGGATGG
>JAENWB010000244.1:0-16297 GCA_016650275.1 Nitrospiraceae bacterium
CAGCTGGTCCAGTGGCGGGGGCCTGGCTGGTTGGCGCCGGTGCCGGAGCCTGGAGAATGTCCGCGATCTTCACAATAGTCGGCTCAAGCGTGCGGGCATCCGTCTGTTGGTAGCGTCCGGCTTCTTTCGAGGCCAGGGTGATGGTACCGCCCACTTGTCCCCGGACGAAGAACGGCACGACGAGCGAGGAGAGAAGCCGGTCTTTAAACAGATATTTGTGATCGAGGAAGCGCCCCTGTGTGGAGGCGAGATCATGATCCACGCGTGGTTTACGATGACGGACCGCCCATCCAGATGCTGAGCTGTCGAGCGTGAGGCGGTGCCCCGGCTTCAGATCTTTCCTTCCGTCCTTCTGTTCGCTCTTCAGATCACCGGCCAGTCCCAGGACTTCGACATTGCCTGCGAGGGGATCGTAGCGGCAAGCCCAGACGCGATCGTAGGCGACATATTGATTGGCATCCGTCAAAACGGCAATAATCTTATCTTGGAGTTCCGGTGTGAGCTGCGATACCGGAACAGCGAACATTTCTGCGGGAGTGGGTGGCGGAGGGACCGGCTCGTGCGCGACAAACGGCCGGCTGAGCAAGACATTCATATCGAACAGGCCTTCGCGATCCAGCGCTTTCGTGATCTCGTCGCTGGCCTGCTCCATCAAGCTCTTTTCTTTTTTCGCGAACGTGGCGTTCTCTTTTCGCCCGATAACGAGGAAGCCGTATGTCCGGTTCCGATGTAGGAGGGAAACCCCGAGCAACGATTTCGTGCCCGGCGTAATCAAGCGGAGGCGAAGGGTGCGCCCGCCCTCCTGATCACTCGCGGGGGCCGCTGCAGCGATGGCGGGGGCCGAAAGTGTCCGGAGGATGGCTTGAATATCGCGAGGTGTGAAGCCTCGTGCGGCATGGCTGACCAGCGGGCCTTGGTCACGGTGGAACACGGCGGCGAGCGCCGCGTCGACCGGCAACTCGTTGAGCACGGACGTCAAGGTCCGCTGGAGATGTGTCTCGGGAATTGGTTTGCTGTGTGGAGCTGTGGGCGTCATTTGGTGAGTTAGGGTAGCCACGCGGGCGCATTGTAGCAACGCGCGACGAGCAATTCAATGAACATCCGGTTGGTTTGGTTTATTTTGTATATTTGGTTCATCTAGTTAATCATTTTCAACCAAACAAACGAGACAAACCAAACAAACCAAATAACGGTTTTCCTATTCGTCGGGATTGATAATTTTGGGCGGGCGTTGAGGGGGTACGTGACGTTCCGTCTGGCGGTGGTCGGTGGTCCATGCGTTGAGGATCATGGTGACCAGACTGATCACGACCGCGCCGCCGACCGCCGGCCAGAACCCCGCTACCGAGAATCCTCCGACCAGGTATGCGGTGAGTTCCAGAAGGAGCGCGTTGAGCACAATGAGAAAGAGCCCCAACGAGAGGACGATCAAGGGAAGGGTCAGCACAAAGAGAATGGGCCGGACCAACAGGTTCAGAAATGTGAGCACCAAGACCGCGATGATTCCGGCGCGGGGCGAGTCGACTCCAAGGCCTGGTACGATCATGACCGCGAGAAAAACCGCGATGCCCGTGATCAGGACTCGAATGATCGCCGCGCGAACCCCGCCACTCAAGAAAGAATTCTTGATCTCCCGCGTGACGTGAAGGGTCGGCATTGAGTACCCTACTGAATCGGAACCGGTTGCATGGGGGCCGGTACGCGCTTGGCCGATAAAAAATATATTGCGGTGGCGAGCAACACTTTATCGCCCTTTTTATCGCCCTTTGTGGCTTTGATGATGACACGATCACCCACCTCGGGCACGCCGGCGCGTTTCGGATCGTTCTTGTCCTTGTACAGGGTCCTTTTGTCGATCTGCACGTCCACCGACTGGCCCTTGGACGTTTTGACTTCAATATGTTTCGTGTCAATGGCCATAACCGTGCCGAGTACATGTTGGTCGGCGCCGTGGGCGAAGCTTGGCGGCGACATGAAGAGGCATGCGAGAGTCACAATCAGACGTAACCACATGGTGAATCCTTGTTCCTTCGTTGTCGATGCATTAGTGAGGATGGCCGCTATCGGTCCGTGCTGCCGCCGCATTGTCTCCCTGTAAGAATTGGTCGAAGGCGGCTTCTTCTTCCAGGTCTTTCTTCGTCTTGGGATTGAGCGCCTTCATCTGGTCGAGTTCTTCCGACGTCAGTTGCGGGAGATGACAAATGAAATGAACCAGCTTCCAGCTGTCCAAATCTTTATCGAGGTCACCCTCACCCCAAGCGGCCATCGCGGTGAAGCGGATGCCGTTGTGAATGACCCAGAAGATCTCACCGTCCGACATCGATTGCGTGTCGGCTAATCGTAAGTCAGGCGCCTTCGGGTACGCGTTCTTGCCGATCGGGGTCTGACCGCTGCCGTTGTTGGCATGACAGGTAGCGCAGTGATCAGCAAAGTGCGCTACCTGCCTCTTTCGTAACCTCGGGGCTAAGCGAAACGGGGTTGGGTGCATTGCGTTGCTCGAACGGGATGGCGAGATGACGAATCTGGCGCGCCAAGAACACCTCGATTGGATGGGGCTCCGTCTTTGCGCTAAAGCCGGTGGTGAACAATCGATAACCCAGCCACCCGAAGGTACCAACAATCCCGAGGCTCAACACGTTGATGAAGATGAGGAAGACGATCAGTTTCGTTCGCATGGCTACTGCCATGTACTATACAAAGTCTTAGGCCTGATTGCCACCGGGCTATCTCGCCTGCATTATTCATGAGCGCTTCTGCTGCAATCGCGGAGTCGCTGCTCTTTCGCGTGGAGCGTCGTTTGTGAAGCGTGAACCGTAGGACGGAAAAAATGTGTATCCTCACATGCGAGATACGCTTCACGAGGAACGCACCTTCGGGCGATTTCTCCACGAACCGTCATGAATAATGCGGGTGAGACGAAGAGACGCTACGTGGTCCTGCTAGGCGAACAATCAGCAGCACGATGACGGGGAGATGCATCAACAGCCCGCTCATCCCCATGAATGATTCGTCGATCCAGAACGTCACACTGAGATTGAAGGCTAAGACACCATAGTAGAGGCCGACGCCCAATAGAAGTTGAGGCGTGACCGACGGAGGCGACGAGAGCGCGGGGAGTCGTCGCTCGAGCGGAAAGTAGATGGCGAGGGAGATGAGCCCGACGACAGCCCATCCGACATAGTTGGCGAACGGCACGCCGAAGTGAAGGCCTGGGTCAGGGTAGTAATAAATCTTTCCCAAGAACCAGCGGTCACCGCGGAGTGCCACCGGGTCGATTACCATGTCGATGAAGGCAAACAAGAAAGCAGTGAACAAGAGCACGGGCCAATTGGTTCGTGCTGCGAGGTCGAAACGGAGCGGCTTGAGCAGCGGTCGAGTGGAAGGCGAGGACTGCTCGATTGGGAGGAGGAGACAGAGTGCGACGCAGTAGGCGGCGTAGAGCAGAAAACTGAACGAGATTGAGTCCATGAATGGGACGTTGGAAAAGTAGAGTTCCTGCCCCACGGTCGAGCCATTGTAGTGGTACCAGCCGAAGGGAATGCCGGTGCGGGTGGACGAAAACTCGCAGACGAAGGCGGTGGCCCAGCTAATCAGCCAGAAGCGCCAGGTTCGCGGCCACCCGATCAGCGTGATCGCGGCGAACAAAAATGCGGCCAGAAAGACGAAGACGTAGGGGCGAAAGAGGATGGTCTTATAAAGCAGAATGATCAGGTCCATCAGTTCTAAGTTTTGAGTTATGAGTTCTGAGTTGGCGAGGTCTCACGAGGCCAGTTTAGCGCGGACTTGAGGGCCAGAATGTTGATTCGATTGTTGCATCGCACTCAGAACGTGAAGCACTTGCCTTGGAGTTTCTATTTTTCTGACAAATAAAAACTCAGAACTCAGAGCTCTTAACTCGGAACTTTCATGGTCACGCATAGCCGTGATCTCGGAACCACCGCACGGCTTTCTCCAGCGCCACTTCAGGCGGTGTCTGCGGGATGCCAAGTTCCCTGATCGCCTTGCTGCAATCGTAGTGCATCTTGTATTTGGCCATTTTCACGCCTTCGAGCGGAATGCGCGGTGGCTGGCCGGTGAGGTTGGCGACCCATTGGTTGAGGTAGGCCAGGGGAAGAATCGCGAGTCGTGGGAGCTTGATCGTGGGCGCCTTGACGCCGGTGAGACGACTTAAGATCTCAAGCACCTCACGCAGCATCAAGTTTTTGTTGCCCAGAATGTAGCGCTCGCCGATCCGCCCCTTCTCCATCGCGAGCAGATGGCCGGCTGCCACGTCATCGACGTCCACGATATTCATCCCGGTTTCGATATAGGCCGGTATGCGGCCTTTCAAGAAGTCCACGACGACCTGCCCCGTCGGGGTCGGCTTCACATCGCCTATACCGACTGGGGCACTGGGGTTCACGATTACGACCGGGAGCCCCGCCTTCGCGAGTGTTAAGACCTCTTGCTCGGCCAGGTACTTCGACCGTTTGTAGTGGCCGGCCATCTGTTCGAGCGAGACGGGTGTCACTTCCGTGCCGAGCCCTCCGCCGGGCGGAAGGCCGATTGCGCCGATCGTGCTGCAATAGACAATCCGTTCGGTGCCAACTTCACGGGCCGCTTCCAGCAGATTCTTGGTGCCGGTGACGTTGACGTCGTAAAAGATCGACGGATCTTTGGCCCAGAGTGCATAGTGCGCCGCCACATGGTAGAGCTGCCGGCAGCCGGTGAGCGATGTGCGCAACGAGGCTGGATCGCGCAGATCGCCCTCGACCCGTTCGACGGTCAGCCCCTGAAGATTCTGGAGGTCGGACCCGGCGCGGGCCAGAACGCGGACGTCGATGCCGCTGTTGACCAGCGCGCGTGCCACTGCGCCGCCGACGAATCCGGTTGCGCCAGTGACGAGAGCTTTCATGACGAAGACGTGAAGCGTGTGGATTGGGAGCGGTTGTCGAGATGAGTGATCATGCGCTTCACGCGATACGTTTCACGAACGACGATCAGTTCTTCCGTGACGTGATGTAGCGCGCCAGTTCACGGAGCGGGTCGGCGGCCTGACCGAACGAGGAGAGGCGCGCGATCGCGCGGGCCACGCAGTCGTCCGCCAGTTTCCTGGCTCCCTCGGCCCCGTAGAACGTCGGGTAGGTTTTTTTTCCGCGTTCCGCGTCGGTGTTGGGATTCTTGCCCAGTTCCTCGCGCGTCCCCGTCACGTTGAGCACATCGTCCGCGATCTGAAAGGCCAGTCCGACTTCCTCGGCATAACTCGTGAGGTCGTCTAGTTGGCGATCGTTTGCGCCGGCGGCAATGGCGCCCATCCGCACCGCTGCGCGAATCAACATACCGGTCTTATGCTTGTGGATGTTCTGGAGGGTCGGGAGATCGATGTCTTTGTTTTCAGCCTGGATATCGAGCACTTGACCGCCCACCATCCCCATGTTCCCTGAACCGTACGCCAGCTCGTGAATCAGCCGCACTTGGCGCGCCGGGTCGCAGCCCTTCATCAGATCCGGACGGCTGCAGAGATCGAACGCTATCGTCAGCAACGCATCGCCGGCCAGGATCGCCATCGCGTCACCGTACACCTTGTGATTCGTCGGCTTTCCTCGTCGGAAGTCGTCGTTATCCATCGCGGGCAGGTCATCGTGAATCAAGGAGTAGGTGTGAATCAATTCCAACGAACAGGCGATCGGCATCAATCCCGGCGCGGGCTGCCCCACCGCTTCTGCCGCGGCAATGGCCAGGATCGGGCGGACTCGCTTCCCTCCCGCCATGAGACTGTACCGCATGCTTTCGTGGAGCGTGGTGGGCGCCGTTGTGGCGCTGGGCATGACAGAATCGAGGAACCGATCCACGTCGTCCCGCTTCTGTTCGAGATAGTCCTTGATCTTCATGGGGGTAGATCGCACTTGTCGTAACCGGCTCTGAATCGGCGCGGAGCGTAACAAAAGGTCTGGAGGCTGTCAAACAAGGAGGGGTTGGCACCCATGATTGATTCTTCGCTCCCCGAGCGCGCACCAAGAATAATCTGATGGTGAAATCAAGGGCGGTGCTCGCTCGATGGGCGCGGTGGAATCCATCACTTGCACCGACCCAAGGGGTAAGGAAGTAGGGGAAGGTCAGGTCAGTATTAGGCCAGTCCATTGTGTCTGTAGCAACGGTAGCAACTGATCACCTACTCTAGTTCCCCCTACCCCTCACGGTTCACCCTTCACCCCTCGGATCGCCCCTTGCCTCTCGCCTCGCGCCTTCGCTATACTCCGAGGTATGAGTATCCGACAAGGCGGCGGGGACTGGGAGCCGATGCTCTTGGGGATTGAGCCCCGGAACTGCACAGTCTGCAAGGAAGGGCTCTACCGCAACAAGACGTTTTTCAGCGGAGGGTGGTCTCGTTGTGCCTTGTGCGAAGAGTTCGTCCATTACAGCTGCTTGGCTACCGGCAAAGTCTCGTTCCTGAAAGCCCGCCCCCGCGTGTGCAAGACCTGCCGTGCCGCCCAAGAGGGCACTTCTTCACCTTCGCCGAAGGCAGCGACTCCGGTGGCCGTCGGGTCGTGAATCCCAGCTCACAATCAAGCCCAGTGGAAGCCCGTCCGGGCTGGCATGCCTTTTTTTCCGACACGGTCCGGTTCGTCCTGGCGCCGTTGGTTCTCTTCTTCAGCGGATATTTCACGGCGAACTTCATCATCAGCGGCGCCTACACCTGGCCGCGGACAAGTCGGACGCTGGCGCTGACACTCACGGTCTTGATCCTCTCCCGTGAATTCGTCTACAAGGAGCAACTGTTGCGCAACGAGTCGCCGAAGCGTGCGTGGTCGGCACTGCTCTATTTTTGTGCGCTCCCTTACGTGATCGGCTGGTTGGTGATGGTGGCTCTGTGGGCGCTGTAGCTTGGCAGGATGCTGAAAAAGTCCGCCAGCGGCGTTCTCCCCTCGAAAGCATCCTCAACGTAGCCCAGAGGCTACGCCTCCGGTGCTTTCATCGGCTGTGGCCTTGCTGGACGGCCTTTTTGAGCATCCTGCGTGGCATTGTCTTCTAAATGGGGACAGTTGAATTTTCACCGTACCACAGCAGTTTTCTGAAAACTCCTAGTCGGTTGCCTCAGCGAGGGGACGGTCGATGGCAGAGATTATCCGCAGCGGAGCGTTTCTCCAACAATGTTGGTCGGTGCATCCGCTCTGTCTGACGGTCAAGCGCGTCGAGCTGGAGCGCATTGTGGTGCTGACGTGCAGTTCCTGCCGCATGGTGCATCGGGTGACTACCGGCGCGATCACCAGGCAGGAATCGGCTGTGGATATATCCTCGTCTGAATCGGGGCCTGCTCAGCCGGATGGGCTCGTGGCGCTCAAGACCTGTTTGAGAACCCATGCCCCCGCCCTATCGGTTCGGGAGATGGATGTGTTTCAAGATGCGGTGTGGGTCCGCTGCGCGGAATGTCGGGCGCAGTTCGACCTGACGGTCTCCCAGTTCGAAACGCATCAGAAATAGCCGGCACCGTTTGGGCGGCTCCTCTCTAGCAGGTTTTGGGAAAACTCAGTTTACCCTCAAACCCAACTGTGATTGCAGAATGGTCAAAAAGACCAGACTTCTCACCCGCCCGACCCTGGCGCGCCGAGACGCGCCTTGTCCCAAGCAAGGCCGCAATTCCTCGGCTGACAATCGTTTCACGTTTCACTCCTCACGTTTCACGGTTGCTCTGAGTGATGCGAGGACGCCGCTGGCGGACTTTTTCAGCATCCTGCTAGCCGATTGATGCCCATGCCATCCCAGTTTACAAACGAAGAAGCGGCCTTGATGGCCGATCAGCGCTTCTTTCTCGCCAAGGCGCAGATCATGGCGAAGGTGCGCCGCTCGCTCGCGGCCGCGCATGTGGCGTTGCAAGAGGAAGTTGGGTCGGCCTCACTTGCGACCCCGCCGGATTTCGATCCCACCAACTGTCACTTTGTGAAGGGCGAGTCTCTCGAATTCTTTCCCTATCAATATCTGGACTTTCCGAAACACTTTCACGACGAGAACGCCTTTGCCTTTCGGACGCTCTTTTGGTGGGGGCACCACGTTGTGTGCGCCTTGATGCTGGAGGGGGAGGGGATCAAGCAGCACAAGGCACGGATCGTCGATCGGTTTCACCAGCTCGCCGGGCAGGGGCTGGAACTATCGTTGGCGCCAACATTGTGGGAATGGAAACGTGGCGAGGGGTATACGTTGCCGATCACCCACGATCGCAAGGCGCAGATTGCCGCTGTATTGGCCGAACGGTCCTTCTTGAAGATCGTTCGCTTTCTGCCGCTTACCGACCCGCGGATTCAGTCTGGTCAGATGCCGGAATTCAGCCGCGAGACCTTTCGATCCATCCTACCGATCGTTACCCAATAGTAGGCCGTGGGTAAACTGTGTTGGTCGGCGGGCTTGAAACTCACCGGTTCCACTGAAGTCGAGGTCAAGGTTGAGCGAAGATCAGACTTTTCATTCTCAGCCTCAACCTGAGCCTTAACCTTCCAATAGCGCTGGCGGACTGTTTCAGCATCCTGCCAGCTGGTACACAGGTAAAGTTTGAATCATGCGGACTATGGACGCCAGAATGCCTCCCAATCCTCTTGCCGAATTTGCAGCGCTCGAAGCACATCTATCGGAAGGGCAGTGGACAGCTGAGCTTGGGCTTCATAACCTACTATTTGTCTATGCAAAATGAACGCCATTGCTTTTAAATGCTGAAGGCTCAGCCGAATGGTGGCAACACGTTCAATGGGCGGCGGAGAACCTGGGGCCACCGGATTTGCTCCAGAGACTTGAAAATTCAGCGTGCACCCAAGCGGTCCAAGGTTGAGCTGAAATTGGTCGGCATATACATCAGGAGCTTCAGCCATAGATCCTCCTTGGAATTGAGTTGATCTAGCAGGATGCTGAAAAAAATCCGCCAGCAGCGTTCTCGCATCGTTCAGACCCTCAACGTACCCCAGAGGGTACGCCTGCGGATCTTCACTCGCTGCGGCCTTGCTGGACGGCCTTTTTGAGCATCCTGCGGGAATGTATTCTTGTTGTGCCACACGTGCAAATCATCGAAGTTCTCGCGTGACGCAATAGTTTTTCCGCATCCCACGTGGGAGCGATATTAGCCTCCATTCTAGGATTTGGTCAATGGAGTCAAACTGTACCAGCCCCTGTCAGGCTCGGCATTTGTCTCTGATCGGCAACTTGGGTAGACTGGGCTCGTTTCAATGGTGGGGCGACCAATTGCAAGGAGGATCATTGTGAAACAGACAAGGGGACGACTGGGCGTCGGTATCGTGATTGCGGCAAGTCTGCTGGTGGGAGCTGGCTGCGCGGGGACCGGGAAGACGGTGTATCTGAATCTTCAGCAGAAACAAGCGGCGGCGCAATACCAAGAGCCAGAACCGGTTAGGATTGTCATCGAAACCTTCGAGGATCGGCGACTGGAGAAAAATCGGCTCGGTCTGCGGACCCATTTGTGGGGCGGGGTGACCTACTTCAATGTGGTAGGGGAGCATCCAGGAGACGTGATTGCCCAGGCCCTCGTGGATCGTCTGACAGCGCGCGGATGGAAGGATCGAGCTTGGACGGTGCGAGTGGCTTCCAGCGGGGCCGTGACGAATCTGAACGATGCCGACATCGTCATCAGCGGGCAGTTGCTCGATTTTTCCGCCAACGCCAAGAGCCGACTCTTCTCGACTGTGCTGAACACGAGCAGCAAGATGGTGATCACCGCAAGGAATCTCGGCGATCAGAGTACAACGACTAGAGGTGTCGAGGGAGCACAGCGCGATACCGTGGTCTGGTTTAGCGAAGACGATGTGCAACAGCTACTGGCGGCGACCTTGAAGGACAGCATCGATCGGTACCTTGTCGATACGACGATCGAGCAGAAGGCCCTGCGACAGGTACATTGATGGGCCGGGGAAAGCGATGACCCACCGTGCGTGAACGTCGTTGGGAAACGACGACTCCGCTGACCTTCGGTCAGGTACTGGTCGTGGGTGAACGGCTGGCTGCGTTGGGGTTGAAGCCAGCGGTGCCTGCGAGAGATGTCATCTGTTATGTCGAAGAATGGACGGTCGAGTCTCCCGAGGATTTCGACCAGCTGGACGCGTGGTCCACGGAAGATGTAACTCTGATCCACGTCCGAGAGGGTTGGCGGGGCGATTTTTTTCTTCTGGCCGGGGCCTACCACACCGTCTACCAGCGCTATCAGGATGTAGGTACCTATTGCTCGATCAGCCACCCCTGGCGCATTCGCGATCCATTACAGTTGCACGATCCCCGCAGCATGCTCTGGCTGGGATTTCGCCACGCCCATTCATTTATCCGCGTACGGCTCCAAACGAAGGAGGTCATCACCCCTGGCGAGACGCGCGGCGATGCCGACCGGGCGCAGTGGCTGGAGGAACGGCGCACGGCGTTTCTCGAAGCGATCACGCTGTTGGAGCTTCCCATCGAGACATTGGTTGAGAAGCAGCAGCTGGCGTTGCGTCCGGTCGATCCCTCCATACCCTTCTTCTGTTCCTGGCCCGATGCCTTTGGGCCCTGTCAGTTTGAATACAACACGGCAGACGCCTACGAGTTCCTGGTGCCGGCCAGTAAATTGGCCGCGACCTCTGCCCCTGAACCAGCCAGTGTCCGTGCCTATCTGACGGGCTTCTCAGAGGACGCGCTTGTCGATTTTCAAGCGATTGAACCCACCGCACGCTCTGTCTATCGCTGCTCGGTGCATTGTCCGCTCGACGACTTGCCGGAGATTCGATCTGCGATCGATCCCGACGGTCGCCTCTACAGCACCCTCTGTGAGTTTCAAACACAGGAACTACTTCCAGATGGGGAGGATGCCTCCGCCATTATCGGGATCGTCGGCAACGAGACGGGATTCCACATTGAGGCCCGTCTGAACCGAGCCCCGCTGAACGAAGATCTGATGGCCCCCTGGTTGGAACGGGTGATTGGTCATGCGGTGGTGTATGCGCCGCTCCCTCCCTTCGTCTAATAGGATGCTGGGAAAGCCGCTTTTCTCACCCGCCAAACCCTGGCGCGCCGAGACGCGCCTTTCCCCATGCAGCGTTCTCCACTCGAAAGCATCCTCAACGTAGCCCACTCGGAGAACAAGCTGTCTTGGCAGCTTGGGGTGGGCGGGTGAGAAAGGCTACGCCTCCGGTTATTTCTCTCCTGCGGCCTTGTTGGATGATCGTTTTGAGCCGTTGGCGTTCTCCGCTTTGTTTGACAATTGCAAGAATATCTTGAAGTTTAGGTCTCATGCTCTCTTCCTCCACAATCAGGACTGTGTTGGCCAAGCCCTTCATGGCGGCAGTGTTCTTTTTTTCCGGTGTGGCCTATGACACGCTGACGCTCACGCGCATCGATCGCTTACTAGACAACCTGCTGCTCCTGATCTATCTGTTGCTGTTAGGTGTGCTGATCGTGCTGACCGGGCGGTTGGGCATCGAGCCGGCGCCGGACAGCAAGGTGCTGACTAGTCTGTCGCCGTTTGCCCGATGGATGCTGCGGGCTAGGCCCTACTATCCTATGGCGAGCCAATTTCTGATAGGCGGGCTCTTTAGTGCCTATGCGATTTTCTACTCCCGCAGCGCCACCCTCACGAGCACCGCCATTTTCTTCGCGCTCTTAGTGGCGCTACTCGTCGGGAACGAGTTCCTGCGCGATCGCCTCTCGAACTTGCGCCTCCTCGTGAGTCTCTATGCGCTGGTGTGTTTCGCCTTTTTCACGTTCTTTCTCCCCGTCATGACCGGGCTCATGAATGCGGCGATCTTTCTGGTCGGAGCCGGCCTGAGTGCGGTCGTGACCTTTCGGGTGGTCCAGTTGATCTATCACAACAATCCGGATCGCTCGAGGCGCGAGGCGGTCGGGGTCACGGTGCCTGCCTTCGCGCTCATCGGTTTGCTCGTCGGGTTTTATTTCCTGAACTGGATTCCACCTGTACCGCTCTCGCTCAAGTTCGGCGGGATCTATCATGAGGTGAAGAAGACCGGCGACCAGTTCGAACTGTCGTTCGAGAAACAGTGGTATCAAGCCTGGAAACGGTCTGATGACACCTTCCCGGCCAACGAGCCGATCTATTGCTTCACGGCGGTCTTTGCGCCTGTTGATCTGAACACCACCGTCTACCACCATTGGTACTTCCGTCCGAACGACGGCAAACCCTTCACCCACGCCGACAGGATTCCCATCAAGATTTCTGGCGGTCGCGAAGGCGGCTATCGGGCCTATACCTTCAAGCAACGACTCGATCCAGGCGATTGGCGCGTGGACGTCGAAACCGAAGATGGGCGCATCATAGGACGAGTCTCGGTTCGCGTGGAAGAGCAGGGCGACGTTCAGCCGTCGCTCAGAACTGTCTTATACTGATGCAGCGGATTGGCGGGCTTAAACTCCTTGATGATCGAGAAGGAGAGGGACGCCCGGCTCAGAAGGGCGACCTAGTCACCTACAACGTAAAGATTTTTCTGAACCAGGGTGACGAAGTGCCGCTCAACGATATCCAGGCAAAGCAGCTTCCCAAAGGCATGGTGCGAATCGAGGGAGGAGCCACGTTTACCGATCATACCATTGTGCTTGGCCGTCGCCAGGCGATAGCCGGCGTCGAGCAGGCGCTGATGGGCATGAGAGCCGGCGGCTATCGGAAAGTCCGCGTGAGCCCGCACCTGGCCTATCGCGACAAAGGCATCCCGGATCTTATTCCTCCCGACGCGGTCTTGATTTGTGAGATCTGGTTACGCAACATTGTGGGCTCGTCCACGGTTGAATCATTACCAGGAGTCACATGAGCCCTCGCACCTTAGCTCCTTGCCCCTCCAGCCCCAACTGTGTCTCCACTCAGGCTCAGGATGCGGGCCATGCCATCGCACCGTTTCGGTACCGAAAGTCTCGGGCTGAGGCGAAGGAGGCACTCAAAGAAGTCATCCGTTCCTTGCCACGCATGAAGCTCGTTGATGAAGACGAGACCTATCTCCACTACGAATCTACCAGCCTGCTGCTGCGCTTTGTCGACGATGTCGAGTTTCTTTTTGACGACGAGACCAAGACCATCCACTTCCGTTCCGCTTCACGTACCGGCTACGGCGATCTGGGCGTCAATCGCACGCGCATGGAGCAGGTCCGTACCCTTGTAGGTGAAAAGCTGTAGTTTTATTTGGCAATTTCCTTTGGAGCTGCGTGGCTGCTTGCTATGATTGCGAAAACAGGGGGCCAAGCCGATGGGGTTCAAGCGGAAAGGATCACGTGTGGAGCTAAGCCGGGCGGCCGTCTGCAACGGGGAGCCCTCTCGGCGCCGTGCAAGGTTCTGGATGTCAGCAAGACAGGTGTCCGGATTGAGAGCCGCTTGTTCGTAAAGAGCGGCGATGCGCTTCATCTCGTGATCGAGCTCAAGCAGGGGAGAACGTTGACTTGTGGCTTGCAAGTCGTCCACGTGCGTTCCCCTAAGTTCGAAGCGAAGATCACCTCGATCAGTCCTGAGGACAGGGAGCGACTGGCCCATATCTTCGACGATCACGTACAGACCAGTTTTTTACGCCGGTAGCTGCTCTTGTTCATTTGGTCTGTTTAGTTTATTTGGTTCTTCTGGTTTGTCTCGTTTGTTTGGTTAAACAAGACCAACTAGATGAACAAAACGAACCAGATAGACCAGATCAACCAGACAGACTGGGCTAGTGCGTGGAGCTGGGTGGTTTTGGGCCTAGCCTGGTCGTGTGCTGGAAGACGCACTTCGGGCAGGTGTAGTGGACGAACTGCTTGCCACCAACGAGGCGCTTCTTCATCGGCACCTGGCACCAGGTGCAGAGGCGATCAGGGAGTTCTGCCGGGGAGGGAGTCAGGTTCGATTTTGATGGAGTGAGATTGGCCATGCGCGGCATTCTCTCCGACGGCTGAGAACCTTGTCAACCGAGCGAGTGGCCCCTGAACGCCTCGGTGTTGAAAAAAAGTTTCTCCATCCTGCCTGATGTGAAAAGTTTCGTGGTATAGTTCGACATAACGGTCCACTGTGTCACAGCTTTTTCACCCTCCTAACAGAAAGGTGTACAATTTCTATGAGTAACTCGAGCAGCCCTGCTGATTCCGAGTCCGCGATCTTTCCATCCGAGTCCCCAGTAGCTGCTTCCATTGCCCCCCAGGAGATGGTGGGCGACGGGAAAGCGTGGGGACTTTGTACCGCAGTTGACCTCCAAGATTGTCATCCCGACCTGATCCGCAATGCCGACCATATCCGTCGCTATGTTGTCGAGCTGTGCAAGCTCATCGACATGAAGCGTTTTGGCGAGTGCCAAGTCGTCGATTTCGGCTCAGGCCGCGTCGCCGGCTACTCCATGGTGCAGCTGATCTCGACGTCGTTGATCAGCGGCCATTTTGCGAACGATACGAACAACGCCTACCTCGACATTTTCAGCTGTAAGGGCTATGACCCTGCCGCCGTCGAGGCGTTCTCCAAAGAATTTTTCGGCGCGCGTCGCAGTACCACGACGGTTACGCTCCGCTACTAGCAAGAGGCCGGGAGCCGCGTTACCGCGGCTCCCGGTATCGATCCGAGAGGCCCTCGCTTTTCCACGAACCATGAACCCCACTACCATCAAAGAGTTTTTTCAGCGTCTCCCAGGTCAGCTCGATTCAGATGCCGCCGAAGATCTTGATGCGGTCTACCAATTCGATCTGAGTGGCGCACAGGGCGGGCAGTACATTCTCACGATCCGGGAAGGGGCCTGTCAGGTTGCAGAGGGGATGCATGCACACCCGCACGTCGTGCTCTCGATGGCGGGAGAGGATTGCATCAAAATTCTGAATGGCCAGTTGAGTGGAACAGCCGTCGCCATGTCCGGCCGGCTCAAGATCGGCGGGGACATCGGCTTGGCGATGCAACTGAAGGCGCTCTTTCCAACGGTCGGGTAACCAATCAGCTCCGCTAAGCAGGCTGAGGCCGAGGTCAAGGTTGAGTGAAGATTCGACTTGATTCAATTCGGCCTTAGCCTGAGCCTCAACCTTCCAGTATTCCCCTATCGACCAGCCGGTTCTGCCGGTATCCAGTTGACATCCTGCGGCGTCTCGTCTGCATGGCGGGGAAACCGCTCTTCCAACATCACATAGATCGTGGGGACAAGAAAGAGCGTGAGGATTGTCGAGACGCTGAGCCCTCCGACGACCGCGCGTGCCAAGGGGGCGTTCGTTTCACCGCCGGTTCCCCAGCCGATGGCCATGGGGAGCAGCCCGACGACGGTGGCGAGGGAGGTCATCAGAATGGGCCGGAGACGCGTCCGGGCAGCGGTGACCGCCGCGTCGTGTAACTCCCGCCCTCGTCGCCGCAGCACGTTCGTATAATCTACCAGCAGGACGCCGTTGGAGACCACGATGCCCAGCATCATGATGATGCCCATCATCGACGTGGTGGAGAGGGTGGTGTCGGTCAGGAAGAGGATCAGGATCACGCCCGGAAAGCCCATCGGGACCGAAAACATGATGACGAAGGGATCGATCAGGGATTTGAACTGAGCGGCCATCACCATGTATACGAGGGCCAGCGCCAGGACCGTCGCAAACAGCAGGCTCTCAAACGTTTCTCTCTGTTGTTGAATCTGGCCGGCCAACCGGATGCTGAAGCCGGTGGGGAGCTGGATCTTGGCAAAGCCCTCCTCCAAGTCGGCGGCGATGGCGCCGAGGTCCCGCTTCACAGGGTTGGCGGTCAGGTGGACCACCCGCTGAAAGTACTTGCGGTCGATCTTCACCGGACCGGCATTGAGCTTGAGCGAGGCGACGTTTTTGAGAAGGACTGACTCTCCGGCTCGTCCGGGTAACACGATGTTCTCGATGTCTGTGAGGTCCTTCCGGTGTTCCTCCGCGAGCCAGGCGCTGATGTAGTACTCATTCCCGTTTTGGGGGTCAGTGTAGATGATGGGGTCGGTGGGGCCGTTGCCGTTGAGTGAAAAGAGTACGGCATTGGCCACGTCCGTTTCGCTGATGCCAAGGAGAGCGGCTTTTTCTCGATCCACCACCACGTTGACCTCGGGATAGTTCTCCTCGCGGCTGACTTCGATGTCGGCCAGGCCCGGTATTTGGTGCATCATGCTTTCGACCTGCTGGATGACCCTCCGAGCTTTCTCAAAATCGTAGCCGTAGATTTCTACGTCAATGGACTTTTGCGACCCAAAGCTGGTGATTCGTTTGATGAGCCCTCCCTGATCGAAAAACATTGAGACACCCGGAAAGAGTTTGAGGACTTTGGGCCTCACGTCGTTCATGATTTCCACTTGGTTCCGTGCCCGTTTGTCCGGTGTGACGAGATGGACGGAGATGGCCGACGTATGGGGGCCGGTGTTCG
>JAENWB010000245.1:0-5048 GCA_016650275.1 Nitrospiraceae bacterium
ATCGACACCTGAGGGATACTGACGAAGGTCGCCGCACAGATCACGAGACCGATGACAATGAGGGGGTGACGCCCTACGCGATCAGACACCCGGCCCATAACCGGCTTGGAGACGAGCGACGTGAAGGCCTGGACCGTAAACAGCAGCCCGACTTCACCAGGATTTAATCCCGCCGAGACGCCATAGAGGGGGAGAAAGGCCATCAAAGCCCCGTTTGCAATCATCTTGGCTGCGTCGGTCGAGCTGGTAATGAGGACCTTGCGATTCTTGGCGACCACCCGAAAGCCCTTCCACATCTCCGCCATCAGCGGAGCCATCCCCTTCTCCTGAATACGCGGGGGAGGCGGAGTGAGGTGCAGGCTATAGAAAATGGCGATGGCGATGCAGCCGAATATGCCGGCCGTCACGAAGGCAGCGGAAAATCCCGACGCATAGATCAGATAGCCACCGATGAACGGTCCGAGCAACGCACCGAATTGCGTCGCGGCCGTGTAGGTCCCGAGCGCGGCGCCCCGTCGTTCTCGATAGAGATCGGCCACAGTCGCCAGCGCACTCGGCGCAAAAATGGCGGTGGCCAGTCCATGGAAGAAGCGCAAGGCGGTCAGTGCATCGAGATCTGTCACCCAGGGGTACAAGAACGGCGGGAGCCCGAAGGCCACCACGCCGATCCGTAAGAGGAACCGCCGACCGTAGATGTCGGACAGCGCGCCGGACGGCAGCTTGAGGAACACCCCGGTAAGCGTGGAGACCGACACGATAAGCCCGATGCGCTCAGGACCGGCCCCCAGTGATTCTGCGAACAGCGCCAACACCGGCATCCGGACCATGTTGTAGCTGATAAAACAAAATACGCCGACGGAGCAGAGCAACGTGAAACTGCGTGACGTCGTCATGGTGAAATCGTCCTGGAGCGTGTCGGGCCGCTGGAATGCGCCAGATTCTCCAACGTCTGTTTCAAGAAGGCCACCTCGTCGGAGGACAACGCAGGTGATTTTGTAGCTTCGGACACCACGCGATCAGGCTGTTGCCGCATCACCTGACTCAAGCGGTTGACGGTATTGACCCCCTTCGCCAACCTCCGCGTCACGGCGCTTCCAACTAGCGGGCGAAGCAACGAGGCGATTCCCGCCAACAAGCGATTGTCCAATCTGGTGTAGGAGACCAACGTGCTGTCCACTGCCTCGACTCCGCTCGGGTCTATGACCTGATTCATCCTGAGCAGCACCACGGCCTTCCCCGTGATGAGCGGGAGGAACCGGCTGCCGTGAGACCCTTCCAGATAATAGACCCTGCTAGTCTGATCCTGATAGACGAGTTCGACCATCCCCTCTGTCCCTTCCCCATCGTTCCCCCAATAGAGACCAAGGCCTCGCATCTCTGATTGATAGGTTGCGATGCCGAGGCGATTGATCAAGATGGCAGCCATGTGCGGACGATCTAATAGATAGGCATAGACCGATTCAGGTAAGGGCGTTCGCAGCGGCCCAAGCTTGCTCACCGTTGTGTAGTGGCTGATGATCGGCTGCATCCGGCAAGCCCAGCTTGCCTCTACCTGTTCAAGTGGAAAGGTCACCCCTGCATGCTGGGATGGCAACACACAGGTCTCCGATTGGGCCAAGCCTGCATACATGGTTGTACTCAGCACGATGACGATGATCAAAGACAGAGCGCCAGCCCTTCGCGAACCCAACAATCCGGGGATCATCACGGCTGCTTTCGAACCTGGATAGCGAGATGGATCGGAAAGAGTTGCCGGGAATCTTGTCGCAGGCGCGCCTGTCGCAGCAAGGTCTCAAGCGACGGCGTCACCAGACCTTCGAAGGACACCTGCCCATTGGTGAGCACGACGAGCGGTTTGGAAGAATCGATGAGCTGTTCGTTCAGAAAGAGGCTATAGCGTTGGACTCGATCGGCCCGAACTTCAATGCGATTCAGCGCCACGATGGAGACCTCCAGTCTCGCATATTCTCGTCGGTTGATCAGGTCGTCTCGCTTGCTGACCAGATCTTCTGAAAACGCGGCAATGAGATCGGTCGCGTCGATCCGCACCCAGCCAAACGGTTGAAAGTGACTCGCGTCACGCACCACCGTCACGCTCGTCGGCAGAGGATTGCGTCGGTGGGCGTTGAACCAGGCTAGCAATTCAGGCAGTTCTTCCCTGGGGAAATAGTGCCCGCCCGCCACGGGATGCTCGCGATCATGTTCCCGATAGACAAAGGGATAGCCCAGCTTGGTCAATTCATTCGTAATCGTGCGGCTGAGTTCCACTGGCATGATCTGATCCTTGGCTCCGTGAATGATGTAGATCGGCGTGGAGCGCAGGTTGGCCAGGAACGGCATCAGCACGTTGTCGAGGCCACTGGCCATGGGTGCAACGCCGGCGAATAGGGGCGCATCGTGCATGCCAATCACCCAGGCGCCGATCCCGCCGTTGGACATGCCGGTGAGAAAGATCCGGTCAGGATCGATGTGGTAGCGCCGTTGCACGGAACGAATCGTCGCCAGCACCAGCTCCTCCGCGCCTCTCGTAAACCAGGCGCCCATCGGAGCAGTCGGACAGGCTAAGACATAGTCCTCCCCCAATCGAGCCTGCCAGCGTCCCAGGTAGGCTTCACCGGTAAATCCCGCGCCATGCAGGCAGACGACCAATCCATAGCCCTTCGCCGGCTGATAGGTCAGGGGGACGGAGAGCGCCAGGTGATAGGCTCGTCCCTGCACATCGACTCGCTCGTCGGGAATGGTTCCGGTCGGCTGCGGAGCATATTCCCGCTCGGTTTGAATGATCCCTCTCACCTGGTCGATCGTGACAGTCGCATCGGACAGGATCGCCTGAAGGGTACGAGCTGCCTCGTCACTATCTGGACTATCCAAATAGTGAAAGACCTGCCTGTTGAGATCACCAGGGATGGGTCCAGCCGCATCCGTTTCATACCCGACAAGCGCCGCAAAAATCACGACAAGGACACTGCAGAGGAGCCGGCGCGTCACAGATCTCCTTCCACAACCAAATCTTCCCCGATGCGGCGAACCGTCATGTGGCGCAAGGCGTGCGCTTGAGCCAAGCGATCCGAGCTACGGCCTCCGATCACCGCCTTGGCATCCTGCCCCCCCATCAGAGTCGGAGCCAGATACAGCACGATGTGATTGACGAGTTTCTCGCGTAACGCTGCGGCATTGACGGTGCTGCCTCCCTCAATGAGCACAGAAGTGACTCCACGCTTGCCCAGCAGCGTCAGCAGGGCCGGAAATGAGACACGCCCGTTCTTCGTCGAGAGGGACACGACTTCCACCCCAGCCCGTTCGAATAAACGGCGGCGTGACCGGGAGGCACGGAGTGTGGTCACGATCAACGTCTTTGCTCTGTCCTGCCTGGCACAGACTGCCGCCGTCGATGGCGTCCTGAGTGTGCTATCGAGCACGACACGCAACGGTTGCCGCGATGCCAGCTTGAGTGGGCGATCGGACAGTCGAGCCGTCAGCGTGAGATTGTCCTTGAGCACGGTGCCGACCCCGACGACCACTGCATCCACCTGACTCCGGAGTCGGTGCGCGTCTTGGCGCGCGCGCGGTCCAGTAATCCATTGCGACTCCCCCTTTGCCGTGGCCACCTTTCCATCCAATGTCATCCCGGCTTTCAGGATCACGTAGGGGCGCCCGGTCGTTATCCAATGGAGGTACGCGCGATTCAACTGTACCGCCTCCTCCTGTGCAATACCCGTCGTCACCGTGATCCCGGCCCGGCGCAAGGCAGCAATTCCTCGTCCTTTGACCGAGAGATGGGGATCAGCCATCGCCACCACCACCTGCCGCACGCCGGATTGAACAACTGCAGGCACGCACGGAGGGGTGCGCTTGAGGAGATGGCAACAGGGTTCGAGCGTCACGTAGAGCGTCGCGCCCTTGGCGCGTGCCCCCGCTTGCTTGAGCGCAAGAATTTCTGCGTGAGGTTGCCCTGGGGTATGGTGATACCCGCGGCCGACGATGCGGCCGTTCTTGACCACGAGCGCGCCGACCATGGGATTCGGGCTGGTCTTCCCCCGGCCCTTCGTTGCAAGACGGAGCGCCAGGGTCATGAAGTAGAGATGCGGTGTGGTAGCAGTCACCGCTTCTTGCGCGTGACGCGCGATCGGCTGCGTGGCCGCGGAGCCGACTTCGTCTTCGTAGTCTTCGTCATCGTCTTCTTCGCCTTCGCGCGTGCCTCTGAGGTCTTGCGCGTGGAGAGTGAACTGCTCGATCCGGCCTCGGCCAACGCCGCATGGGCCGCCGCAAGTCGCGCAATGGGAACACGATAGGGTGAGCAGCTCACGTAGTCCAATCCGAGTTCATGGCAGAACTCAACGGAACTGGGATCGCCGCCGTGCTCACCGCAGATGCCGAGCTTAATCCCGGGACGGGTTTTCCGGCCGCCGGCGATGGCCTGCTTCATCAAGGCCCCCACCCCTTCCCGATCGAGCACGGCAAAGGGATCCGCCTCCATAATATTGGCAGTTTGATAAAAATCGATGAACTTGGCCGCATCGTCGCGGGAGAAACCAAACGTGGTTTGGGTGAGGTCGTTCGTCCCGAAGGAAAAGAACTCCGCTTCCGTCGCAATGCGATCCGCGGTCACCGCGGCCCGCGGCAGCTCGATCATCGTGCCCACAAGATAGGAAAGCTTCACGTTGTACCGCTTCATCGTCTCCTGCGCCACCTCACGGATCAAATCTTTCTGCGCCTTCATTTCCGAAACCATCCCTACCAGCGGAATCATGATCTCAGGGACGATCTTCTTCCCTTCCTTAGCCAGCTCACACGCGGCCTCCATGATGGCCCGCGCCTGCATGCGGGTAATCTCCGGCATCGTAATCCCGAGCCGGCACCCGCGTAACCCAAGCATGGGGTTGAACTCGTGGAGTTCCTCGACGCGGGCCAGCAACCGGCGCTTTTCTTCGAGCCTGGCTCCGTCGCGCCCGGTCAGCTCCAGTTGCGCAATCTCCACCATTAAGTCTTCACGCTTCGGCAGAAATTCATGCAGCGGCGGATCGAGCAGACGAATGGTGACCGGATAG
>JAENWB010000246.1:0-3555 GCA_016650275.1 Nitrospiraceae bacterium
ACCGCCGATATCCACCCCGATCAAATTCAGATGCTCCCGCTTGGCGATCATTTCCATGATCAGGCCGACCGCCGCCGGTGTCGGCATGATCGGCGCACCGGCCATCTCAATCAGTTTCTTATAGCCCGGCGCTTGCTGCATGACATGCTCGAGAAACAGATCGTGAATCTTGTCGCGCGCAGGCGTGAGATTCTCTCGTTCCAACACCGGACGAATGTTGTCGGTCAGCACCAGCGCGGTCTTCTCACCCAGGATGTTCTTCACTTGCGGCTGCGCGTCTTTGTTCCCCGCGTAAATCAACGGAAGCTTGTATGTCGCCCCGAATCGAGGACGCGGCTCCGCCGCCGAAATGTACTCCGCCATCTCGACCACATGGGTAACCGCCCCACCGTCCGTCCCGCCGGACATCAAGATCATGTCCGGTCGCATCGTACGAATACGCTCGATCTTTTCATGCGGCAGCCGGCCGTCGTTCGAGGCCAACACATCGATGACAATCGCGCCGGCCCCGAGCGCACAACGTTGCGCGCTTTCACCCGTCATATTCTGCACCACCCCGGTCACCATCATTTGCAACCCACCGCCTGCGCTGCTGGTAGAGATGTAGATATCCACACCCGTCTTCGGATCACCCTGGGCCGCGCGGTTGGGCGTGAGAATCTTGTCCCCATCGAGGATTTTCCGGCCGGAGTGTTCTTCAATTTCCGCAATCGCGTTCAGCACCCCGCGCGTCACATCTTCGAACGGCGCTTCCACCGTCGTCGGCGCTTCCCCGCGATAGGTTTGTCTGTATTCGTCACCGACCTTCTCGATCAGAATGGCTTTGGTCGTGGTGCTGCCACAGTCGGTGGCCACGATAACATTGAGGGGATGGGCGGTCTGTGCCGGCTCTTGAGACGCCATCAGCGACCTGCCTGGCTAAGACCGCGTCGTTCGTGAAGCGTGCAGCGTGAAGCGTCCACACTCCGGAACGAGATACGTTTCACGATTAACGTTTCACGGCAGTAGGTCATCGAGCGGAGGCTCCTTGAGGAGCCTGGGGAGCAGACTTTGTGTCAATGATGGTAATGAGACGGGGGATCGTATCGCGTCGTTCAAGCAACTGAGCCACATGCTCGACTTCTTTCGCGTTCAACGCCCATTCAACGATGGGGGCCAGGAAATACAGTGCCTGACTGCCGAGAAAGTTCATGGGACCGAGAGATTCCAGAAAGACCGTGGCAGGAGCAGTCATACCCCGTTTCACCACCGCATCGGCCACCCGCTCAAGCAGCGCGAGGTCTTCGATCGTGAACACCTCAGCCCCTAATTTTGTCGAGAAGGCATGGGAGAGTTCCGAGCGGATCTTGTCCCATTTCCCAGAGAGAGATGCCATGGAGAAAGAAGTCACAACTATGTGGAAAGGCAGTCAAAATCTACTATCGAGCGGCATTATATGGAGGGGATGGGGAGGAGTCAATGAATGGCATCTAGCCGCGCAAGACAGGCGCGATCCTAAGTTCGGGGTTCGAAGTTCCGGAAACCTAGAACTTCGAACCGTCGTCCGTCCCGCATCTCTCGCACGTCTCGCGCTTTACGCATCACGGTCATGGATGCGCGCAGTGAAGAACAATCTGGCCACTGCCCTCAGTCTCTTTGCCCACGCTTCACACACCTTACGTGAACATCAGCAGCCGCTAATACCCCCGCCCGGTGCTGCCTCCGCGTCCCATCCGATCCAGCGGGAGCGCCTCGTATCGTGCCTTTAGGTCTTGATGTTCGTTGAGATAGCCCTGGAGTGCCGCCTCATCGGCGAAAACATCCGGGCTGCGCTTTTTATACTCCTCGAGCGTTAGATCATGCTTCGCCAAGAGTTTGCCGAGTTTCGCATGGATGTCCGCGCCCATTTCCTTCATCTGTTCAGGCGACGGCCGCTGCCCCTCTTTGAACCGGTCGCCACCCTGAAAGTAGTTCGTCATCATCTCGCCGATCTCAATGCGAGCCTTCACGAACTTTTCCACCTCTGCCGGTTCTGCCGCAAAGCCAATACCTGATAGTAGCAGGACCCCTAACGATATTCCGATGATGCAACGCGCCAGACTCATGGCCATGATTCCCTCTTAACAGTATGGATAAGAAATTCGATCTGCGGAACAGCTTGCATCATATCATCCCGGCCAGGCAAAAATGGAAGGGCCAGGGGTGGAATAACACCCGTGCTGATCCCTTGCTCCAGGAGCGCGCACGAGCAGAATGTGCTCGCTCGACTGGTGCACAGCATAACGTACATCCCGGAGGTTCTCGAATCTTACGTATTCAGGGGGCCAGTGCTGCTAGGATGGTGCCGGGCGCTTAGTTAGCCAGCGACATCGATAACAGGGTGCTTGTCTTGAACACAACGAAACTCATGGCCGCATTCATCATGATGGCTCTGATCGGAGCCCCTGCTCTATCACTTGCGGGGGTAAGAGGCGGATCTGGCGGAGACTACTCCAGCAGTTCATGGAACGGTGGCGGGCCAGGGGATAGCGGCAGCCGCGGATCACACACCTATGACCAGAACGGTGCAAAACCGATTGTACAGCCGGTCGCAACAAGGCAGCCAGCGATCGCACCGCAACCAGTGCCGACAGCTCGGCCAGTTACTGCCAGGCAGCCCTCATTTCTGCAACGGTCCCCTCTCTTGGCTGGACTCGCAGTTGGCGTCGCCGGATCATGGATTGGCTTTATGCTCTTCGGGGCGGCGGACAGCAGCGCGCAGACCGATGATGTCGGTGAGCCTGCCAGCGTGACCGACACCACCACCGAGGCTTCCGGCTCCGCCTGGATCCTCCTCCTCCTCCTGCTTCTTGGAGCCGGGGCGATTTTTTATTTCCTGAAGGTACAACGACCCTCCCTTCCTGATTTTTCCGGGATCACAGGGCGCGACCCGTCCAGTGACAATCTGCCGACAAGGCGGCCCTCCACAACCAGACAGAGCATATCGGTTGATAGCGTCACCTCCACTGACAAGGCAGCCTTTCAGCAACTGTTGATCGATATTCAAACGGCCTGGAGCAAACAAGATCTGACCGAATTACGTCGGTTCGTTACGCCGGAGATGCTGAATTATTTCAGCGCCGCCTTGGCCGATAACACCAGTCAGGGCATCGAGAACCATGTGGATGATGTGGTGCTCCGCCGTGCAGAGATCCTGGAAGCCTGGACCGAACAGGCGACGCACTATGTGACGGCAGGGCTTCGCTGGAGTGCCCGTGACTATAACCTGTCCCTGACGAAACAGCGCGGAGAACCAGACTATGTCATCGAAGGCAGCGACGAAACGCCAACCGAATCCGGCGAAGCGTGGACCTTCATGCGATCCCAAGATGGGAAGTGGATGCTTTCGGCTATCCAACAATAAGATTGAACGGGTAGCCTGATCGTCCTCCTGCACGCGGCATGCCCTCAATAAGATTGTGCTCCTTCGATACAGGCACTCAAGGATTAACCAGGCCACACGGTCAGGAGAACAATACGCGAGCTGAAAGAAGCTTTTGAGGGCAGACTAATTTCCCGGGGTGAGGGCGGAGACGG
>JAENWB010000247.1:0-20466 GCA_016650275.1 Nitrospiraceae bacterium
GTATCCCCGTCCCCTTCAAGCTGTACAAAGAGGGGATGCTGGGCGCCCTTCGACCGTTCAATAACTTGGTGTTTCACATAGTCTCCGACCTCCGAGGCCATGAGCCATCCGTTTTCATTGCGATCCGCCATGCCACTCAGCCCGTTCACCAGTACCTGCACAAAGAGACTCCTCCCGTTCTCCTGACTCAAGGACTCACCCTTATCGCCCGCCGTCAACACTTGCACGGCTCGCCGCTCCGTATCGTCTTCCGGGGCCAATCGCCCTTCAAGGGACAATGGCTGAGCCGTGCTCACCTCCCACCCGCGAACCGCGGCATTCAAGAGGAAGAGGGTATGTTTGGACGCGCTACGTCGGCTGAATTCTTTGAGCTGTGCAAACGTCACCGATTTGGACACATTCCCCATCTGTGCATCCCAGGGAACGAGATACCCCAGTTCCTCGCCGGCCAGATCCTGCGTGACACCTGCATGTCCAACAAAATAGAGCACGAGCCGATCTTGTCGACCGACCTTGCGGGGCAAGAAATCCGAGAGCGTCTGCTGCAGACGGCGAACACTCGCATCCTTGTCGTAGAGCTCAACGACCTCGTCGAAGCCCAGTTGCCGGAACGCCTGGGCCACCGCTTTGGCATCCTCAATCGCACCGGGAATTTTCGGGGCCATGAGATAGTTCTCCACCCCGATGACAATGGCCCATGATTTGTAATACAGCCCTTCCGGCTTCCCCAATTGGGCAGACGCTGATGGCGGACAGAACGTCGCCACCAGCGCGTATGCGAGCAACGCGAGAAGGAGGGGCCGCGGTTGTCGGTACACGATCGGCAACATCAATTGGACGGCTTCAGTGTGTGACGCGTAATAAATTCACCCTACTCTCGCCTCAGAGCGACTGTCAAGAAACGGCGGATCGAAGTCTAGCAGGATGCTGAAAAAGTCCGCCAGCTTTCTGAGTCAGAAAGGTTAAGGCTCAGGTTGAGGTTGAGATTGAACAATCTTATTTCGCTCAACCTTAACCTAGACCTCAGCCTGCTTTACTTGCTGGACAGCCTTTTTGAGCATCCTGCAGGTACAGTTGAGTTCCTCCTCGCCTCTCCAGCATAATGCCCATGATTTGCTTGGCACCTCGACCTCACGGAGTCACCGCACCATGGCAGAGAAAATCGATACCCTCCTCAAGGAAAGCCGTGTGTATCATCCGACTGCTCAGACGAAGGCCGCTGCCTATATTCAGGACTACGAGAGCGCCTACAAGAAATCGATTGCCGACCCGGAAGGCTTCTGGAGCGACGTTGCCAAGGAGCTCGAGTGGTTCTCCCCCTGGACCAAGGTCCTGGAATGGAATTATCCCTGGGCTAAGTGGTTCGTCGGTGCCACCTGCAACATTGCCTATAACTGTCTGGACCGTCATGTCAAAACCTGGCGCAAGAACAAGGTGGCGGTCATTTGGGTCGGCGAGAACGACCAAGAGCGGGTCATCACCTACGGCGAGCTCTTTCGACAGGTCAACCGTTGCGCGAATGCGCTCAAGAAACTTGGGATCAAGAAGGGAGACCGGGTCACGATCTACCTTCCGAAAGTTCCCGAACAGATCGTCGCCATGCTCGCCTGCGCCCGTATCGGGGCTATTCATAGTGTGGTCTATTCAGGCTTCAGCGCCCCGGCCCTCGCGAACCGCATTCAAGACGCTGAAGCCAAACTGGTCATTACGGCCGACGTCGGGTTTGACCGGGGCAAGGTCCTCAACCTCAAGACGGTGGTCGACGAAGCCGTCGCCAACTCCCCGACCGTCGAACGTGTTGTGGTCCTGCGCCGACAGATTCCGGGAGTCGCATTGTCCGAGCCGAAGGAAATCGATTGGCACGCCTGGCTGAAGGACGAGAAGGCGGTTTGCGAGGCCGAGCAGCTGGATGCAGAACATCCGCTGTACATCCTCTATACGTCCGGCACCACCGGCAAACCCAAAGGCGTGGTTCACGTCCACGGCGGCTACATGGTAGGGACCTACATCACCACGAAATACGTCTTCGATCTCAAAGAGGACGATGTCTACTTCTGTGTCGCCGACCCTGGCTGGGTCACCGGCCACAGTTATATTGTGTATGGTCCCCTCCTCAACGGCGCCACGATTCTGACAGCTGAAGGCAAGCCGGACTATCCGAACCCGGGCCGCTGGTGGGATTTAATCGAACGCTACGGCGTCTCGATTTTCTATACGACCCCCACCGCCATTCGCCTGCTCATGCGCTACGGAGAAGACTGGCCCAAGAAATATGATCTCTCCAGTCTCCGTATCCTCGGCAGCGTGGGCGAACCGATCAATCCGGAGGCCTGGGAATGGTTCCATCGCGCGACCGGCGGGGACAAACCAATCATGGATACCTGGTGGCAGACCGAAACCGGGTCCATCCTGATTACCCCCCTGCCGACGGTCCCCTTGAAGCCCGGCTCTGCAACCAGGCCCTTCCTCGGCATCGAAGCCGACGTTGTGGACAGCGAAGGCAACAGTCTCCCCGCCAACACCGGTGGCCTTGCCGTCATCAGAAAGCCCTGGCCCTCGATGATGCGGACCATCTACAAAGATCCGGAACGCTACAAGACCTATTGGAACCAGATCCCGAACTGCTACACCGCCGGCGATATCTGCCACAAAGATCAAGACGGCTACATGTGGTTCATGGGCCGTGCCGATGACGTGATCAAAGTGGCCGGCAACCGGCTCGGCACCGCCGAAGTGGAAAGCGCGCTGGTCAGTCACCCCGCCGTGGCCGAAGCTGCGGTGATCGGCAAACCACACAAGCTCGTCGGCGAGTCCATCAAGGCCTTCGTCATTTTGAAGCAGGGGGCAGTCGATAGCCCGGCACTGATCCAGTCGATCAAGGATCAAGTGTTGAAGGAGCTGGGGAAAATCGCCGTGCCGTCTGAAATCGACATCGTGCCTTCACTCCCCAAAACCCGGTCCGGCAAAATTATGCGGCGGGTGCTCAAAGCGAAAGAACTCGGACAAGACGTTGGCGATATCTCGACGATCGAAGATTGATTCAGCCGGCTTCCAGACCGGTAATTAATGAGACATCTATGTGCTCTGCAAAGAGATCGGAGGCCGGTCATGTATGTAGCAACAGGTTTTAGGACCCTATCCGACATTGACCGCTCTAATGCGGCGAACGATGGTCAGACATCTACTTTGTTCTCGACCACGATAAATCCTCAACGTATTCCAGCGAATACGCCTCCGGTTTTTCGGGGCCTGTGGCCGCGCATCTGCCCGCCCCTCCTTCGCCTCGTCACGAACAGCAATGTTGGACAGGCTCCTAGAATCACGGTCGCAATCGCCGCGCTGGTAATCTTTCTGGCAGCAATGAGCCCGGCCGGCACCTGGGCCGCTGAACCAGTCAAGCAGGCGACAAAGGCGAATAAACCGGCACGGGTTCGGACAAGCGCGCTCGCCCCCAAAGCGGCCGCTCCGAAATACGCCTCGGCAGAGACTGCGGGGAAAGCTCCCTCCTGTTTCGGTGAAGCACCAAAGCTCGATAAGCTCACGCCCGACGAAGGGAAGGCCGGAGACCGTGTCACCATCACAGGGACCAACTTCGGCAAGGCAGCCTGTTTACGAGGCGTCTCCTTCGGCCCGGGGCACCCATCTCAATTTCAACAGACGAACGACAGCATTACGACGACCGTGCCAAGCGGCGGAAAGAAGGGCCTGGTTCTCCTCACCGTCACCACCGCCTCGGGAGAAAACTCAAAACCGTTCCTCGTGAAATAGAGTTGGGGAGGAGCGGCCAGGTGCCCTTCTTACTCGCAGAGCGCCCACGATGAAGCCGTGGTCGCTCGATGCGCGCAGTAAAGGCCAACCTTGGCCACTCCTCTTGAGAGAGGTGTAGAGAATTGGAAGGTGCTCGTGCAACGCGCGGTCTCAGAAGGATGGTCTGGCTGCTCCCCTTAGGGAAAGTGGGAGAATCGGAAGACCCTAGCCCGCCCTCAAGGGAGAAGGTAGAAGAGCGTGGAGGAAATATCTGATAGGACTCGTTGGACATGACGCGTAAGCCTGGTGAACCGATCTATCTCAAGCGTCACATGCTGGGCCTCGCCTTGGCTGTGGTCTCCCCCATTCTGCTGCCCCTCCTGTACCACCGCTACATTGGACCACTGAGCTTTACCACCCGCTTTGTCGCAGGCCTGTTCATCGCTCTGCTAGGATGCATCGCACTCTATTTCACCTACCGATCCTCAGCTCAAAATGAACCGTGAAGCGTAGAACTGCCGAGTGCTCTTCCTTCGAAACCTTACACCTTTCACGTTTTACGTCTCACGCGTAACGCCTTTCGTACTCGGCTTCTGATGTATCCAGGTGAGAGGAGTCGTCGCGTTGGCTAGGTAGGCCTGTCCGAATCCAAGAATCAAGTGCGCGTCCTGTAATCGCAGTTCCCAGAGCGAGAAATCCGCAAAGCCAAACATCATGGCCGATTGGGGAAAGCGAGCCAGATACCGTCCCTTCATTTCAGCATAGTTCGGTGCATCAGCATTCAACAGCGCTGCCTCACCCTGAAGATTCATCCGCCGTAGGGCCAAGGGGTTCTTCACAGGCTGATCCGGCTCCGAGACAAACAGCCCTACGCGGGGGTCTTGCAACAGATGTTCGGTGTGCAACGCCAAGCGGCTCACATGAATGTAGGCGCGCGTCCAATGTTCGCCAAAGACATAGGGTACATGCGACCCAAACGGCCGCCCGTCTCTGAGCGTCAGCAGGACCCCTGTACGAACCTCCTCGGCCAGACTGGCCCAAGCAGCCTGAACCTCCTCATTCGACAACGCCGCACTCATCGCCATTGAGACACCTTTCCTCCGTCTAGTCATGACCAGTCTTGCCAGTCTTGCGCGCTCACTAGTCGCGCCCATGAGCTCGTCACGAGTATCCAGGCACCGGGCCCGCCTCTATGCCTCCTGCATCCGCACAAACTGGCGCGCGGCGATCAGATCCTGTCTGGTGCAGAGCTGTTTCTCACGCAACAGATGCTCCAGTGCCGCAATCCTGGCGGTCATCTCCGGCAACACGATATCAACCTGCTCGCGCAGGTCCTGCAGCCGTCGGCTCAGCTCAGAATCCCCTCGCTTCGCAGCGGATTTCTTCTTCGCCCGACCAACAACTCGACCCTGCACTCGTTTCCGTGGAACGATTCTTTTAATTGACATGGCTCCCTCCAGGTTGAGAATCCTCCTCCGCTCGGCTTTGCAGACTGAGTTGCCTCCCTGCGTCCGGATCACCCCTCCATCTCCTCCCCTCCCCCACGTTTTCCCTTTCACCTTTTACGTTTCACTCTCCCCGAAAGGCAAGGTGATTTTTCCAGGAGAAACCGTTATTCTTTACCACGAACTGGTGCACCTCACCCGCACCCGTCTCTTACAGGATGCAAAAAACTGTTTTGGCCGATTAAGCTTCGACAGTTCGTAATATGTGCACACCAGGAGAACAATCCAGCAGGATGCGAAAAAAGGCCGTCCAGCAAGTAAAGCAGGCTGAGGTCGAGGTTAAGGTTGAGCGAAATAAGATTGTTCAATCTCAACCTCAACCTGAGCCTTAACCTTTCTGACTCAGAAAGCTGGCAGACTTTTTCAGCATCCTGCTAAAGGTTTCGGCGGGAACAAGGAAGGACATCCATGAGTTCGAGAACAGGCATGACCGCATCACGTCAATTCAAGACGCTCCTCTTGTCAGAACAGTTGGAGTTTATCTGTGAAGCCCACAATGGCCTCAGCGCTAAGATCGTCCAGGAAGCAGGCTTTCGCGGCATCTGGGCCAGCGGCCTCTCCATTTCCGCCCAATTCGGCGTGCGGGACAACAACGAAGCCAGTTGGACTCAAGTGCTGGAGAACCTGGAATTCATGTCCGATGCCACCACGATTCCGATTCTCCTCGATGGCGACACGGGATACGGCAACTTCAATAACATGCAACGGCTCGTCCGTAAACTGGAGCAGCGCAAAATCGCCGCGGTCTGCATTGAGGATAAGCTCTTCCCCAAGACGAATAGCTTCATCAAGGGCGGCGCCCAACCCATGGCGGACATGCAGGAGTTTTGCGGCAAGATCAAAGCCGGCAAAGACTCACAGACCGATCAGGACTTTTGTATTATCGCCCGCGTGGAGTCCTTCATCTGCGGTTGGGGGCTGGCTGAGGCCCTGCGTCGAGCCGAGGCCTATCATCAGGCGGGAGCGGACGGCATCCTCATCCACAGCGCCCTGTCGGTGCCGGATGAGATCCTGGCGTTCAAACAGGAATGGGGCAACCGTTGCCCGGTCGTGATCGTGCCTACTAAATACTACGCCACTCCCACCGATGTATTCCGGCAGCATGGGATTTCGATGGTGATCTGGGCCAATCACATGCTCCGGTCCTCAGTGGCTGCCATGCAGAAAACCGCACGGACTCTCAAGGAGCAGGAACATCTCCTCTCCATCGAAGACAAAGTCGCGCCGGTTTCAGAAATCTTCCGGCTGCAAAATGCCGCTGAGCTACAAGACGCCGAAGACCGTTATCTGCCCAAAGGCGCCGAGGACACCTCTGCCATCGTGCTGGCCGCTTCTCGCGGGAAGGAACTGGGAGCACTCACAGAGCAGCAGCCTAAAACGATGGTCAAAATTCAGGGCACACCAATCCTCTCCCACATCGTCGACGCCTACAATGCCGTGGGCATTAAGAATATCGTGGTCGTCAGGGGGTATAAAAAAGAAGCCGTGACTCTGCCCAACCTGACCTATGTCGATAACAACGACTATGCTGATACCGGCGAGCTTGATTCATTGCTGAAGGCCCTTCAATCGAGAAAGGGCCATCTGCAGAGCACGATCATTTCTTACGGCGATGTGCTGTTCAACAAATATATTCCCCAGTCGCTCTGTCAGGAAACGGATGATTGTGTCATTTTCGTCGACAGCAACTGGCAGGAACAGAGCAGCTATGCCCGCCTCGGTGGATTTACCGAATGCACCATTCCCAATTCGAGAAGAGCCTTTAACGCCAAAATCTATCTCAAACAATTGGGGGACAATCTCCCCAAAGAGTCCGTCCACGGGGTTTGGATGGGGTTCCTCAAAGTCTCCCCCGGCGCTGCCGGCCACATCACCGGCATCATTGCGGAAATGCTCGCCAAGCCGGCCAACCGTAAAGCAGGCATCCCCCATCTGCTCCAAGAACTGCTGAAACAGAACTATCCGATCCGAGTGCTCTATACGGCAGGTCACTGGCTCGACATCAACAGCCTCGACGATGTGGTCCAGGCAGGAAATTTCTAGTCTGTCTGGTGCATCTGATTTGTCTGGTCTGTCTGGTTGGTCTCGTTTGTTTGGTTTCGTTCAAGAAGACAAACGTGATACCCCCCAAGCTGATAAGCTCGCTCGTCGAACAGGCGGGTAGCGGACTCTTATACGGAAGAGTAGAAGGCTCCGCATGGATGAGATGCAGAGAAGTACCTCTGGCTTTACCCAACTCTATCCGAGCTTTTCAGATGAACAGTTCTTTATCTAGCACTGTGCCATCTCGACACAACCGAGAAAAGAGATGGGGTCATTGTGAGGTGGCCCGGATTTGACAGAGACCTTTGAGCGCAGAGCCACAAGCCAAGTATTCAAGTACCAAGGACAAGGAGTCTGTCCGACATTGCCGTTCGTTACGAGGCGAAGAAGGTGCGGCCAGGTGCAAGGCCGCAGGCCCGAGGCTCACCCTCGTTTCACGGTTCACGTCACACGGTTCTTGGGAATGGGTCGAGCACAACGCAGATGGCAGCAGATCGTTCGCCACAGTAGAACGGTCAATGACGGACCGGCTCCTAGGGCGTCTTCGCACAGCGGAATCCGGGAGCGTACAAGCTCCGGAACGACGGCGGATCCCAGTACCGATCCGCAGATCGTAATGTTCGCGGATTGCTATTCCATGAGCCGCCACGAATCACTTTGAATCCGCCCCTTGGGGGTCCTGTCGGGTTCTTCGACGGGCTGTTCTTGTAAAAGTCATTGTCATACCAGTCGCTGACCCATTCCCAGACATTCCCGGCCATGTCATAGACGCCATAGGGACTCTTGCCGGCTTCCAATGTCCCCACCGGCAACAATGACCCATGGCTGTTCGACCCTATTTTCGCATAGTTCGCATGGAGCGGCGTCGGAGGGTCGTTGCCCCATGGATAGAGGCGGCCATCCGTCCCCCGCGCCGCCTTCTCCCACTCCGCCTCCGTTGGGAGGCGCTTGCCGGCCCATTTGCAATACGCGGCCGCATCTGCCCAATCCACATTCGAAACAGGGCGTTTCTGGTGCGAGCGTTGGTTCATCGTCTTCCAGTCTAAAGGCGAACTGGTCCCCATCGCCTGATGAAATTGTGCATACTGCCCTACTGTCACTTCGTACTTATCGATGAAAAAGGCATCCACATAGACTTGGTGCTCCGGTCGTTCGTCTGAATCTCCAGTCTGGCTTCCCATCGTGAACTCCCCCGCCGGCACCAGCACCATTGACGGCTCTTGCGATTGAACCACCGCCGGCTTGTCCTGACTCTGTGTGTTTCCCGTGGAAAATTCCTTGGCATTCTTATTAACGGGTCCCTCGGCCATCGCCGGGTACGCAGCGAGTCCGAGCACCGCGATCAACACAAGTATCGTCCTCATGAACCGCCTCCCCATTTCACTGAAGGAATCATGGCACCCTGTCCTCACATCATCTAATGGGCGGGAACTATAAAGCCTCGCGCCTCAGAAACACAACCGTACGGGGCCGCGGGGCTGCCCCAACAACACCATCTGTGTGGGGTTTCACTATTCGATGTTCGGCCTACGGAGTCTTCGCGCACCGGAACCCGGTAAGTCCTTGGTCCGTCGGCGAAATAAGGCTCCGATTCGCGGAGCGCAGGGCTCGCGGATTGCTGTACCAGGACCCGCCACGGATCACTTTGCTCCCGCCCGTTGACGGTCCTGCCGGGTTCTTCGACGGGCTTTTTGGGTAATATTTAAAGTCATACCAGTCGTTGACCCATTCCCAGACATTCCCGGCCATGTCATAGATACCATAGGGACTCTTGCCGGCTTCGAACGATCCCACCGGCGCCAATACCTCATGCTTATTCCAATCCGTTTTCCCAAAATTCGCGTGGAGCGGCGTTGGAGCATCGTTGCCCCATGGATAGAGGCGACCGTCCGTCCCCCGCGCAGCCTTCTCCCATTCCGCCTCCGTGGGCAGGCGCTTGCCGGCCCACTTGCAGTACCCGTACGCATCCACCCAATCCATATTCGTGGCCGGGCGTTTCTGGTGCGCCGGTTGATTCATCGTCTTCCAGTCCGAAGGCGGTTCAACCCCTTTCGCCTGCAGAAAGGCCGCATATTGCGCCACCGTCACTTCATACTTATCGATGGAAAATGTATCCACATAGACCTGGTGCGCCGGTTGTTCGTCTGAATCTCCCGTCTGGCTCCCCATCGTGAACTCTCCCGCCGGCACCACTGCCATCGACGGATCTTTCGATTGGGCTGCCGGCTCCTCCTGACGCTGCTTCTGCCCTGTAGAAGATTCCTTGGCACCCTTATCGACGGGTGGAGCGGCCAGCACCGGGTGAGCAGCCAGCCCAAGCATCGCGACCAACACAAGTATCGTCCTCATGAACCGCCTCCACATTCTACCGAAGGAATCATGACACCCGACCCGCGCATAAGTTTGATGAGAAGGAACTATAAAGCCTCGCGTCTCAGGAAGGCAACCGCAAAGGGCCACTGGACTGTCCGGTCTAGCAGAATGATGAAAAGTCTGCCAGCACATGAAAGTCATTACGCGTAAAAGGTGAAAGGTGAAAGGTATCACGAAGATCACCGTATCTCATGCGAGCCATACGCGACATGTCATTAGCTATCAGGGCCATCTTTCTACGAGATGCGACACATGTTTCGCGTTTTATGTGTCATGGGTAACGAGGGGCTCAACTATGCCGAGATTCTTTTTCCGCGGCTTCCCATCTACGCGCCTGACACGAAGAGCCTCCCATTTGAAGCAAGGGCTGACGGTTAGTTTTGCTCTACAATCAGCGCGACAACGCAAATTATCCACTGAACGGGTATCGGCTGAAAAACATATCCTCCCTTCCTATGACGCAAGGCTCTAGCACGCTGTTCGATAGCGGGACCTTCGCGGGCGATGCGCGCATCGAGGATCTCCCTCCTGGACAAGATAGGCTCTCAGCTATGCGCTCGATCTCAAGAGCGAGGTGGAACCCAAGCTCGATGGCGGCCCGCAGGAACTTGGGACGGCCTCGTTTAAGCAGGGCACGATGCGCATCTCTCGTCGTGTGGTCGAAGGCCGGACCTATCTCGTGAAGAAGCTGGATCAGCAGGAGACCGAGCTGGAGAAACTGCGCAAGGAGATCGAGGCCTCGAAGATCGCTGAAGACGAGCAGAGGCGGGAGTTGCAGCACTATGTGATGAATCTCGACGTGGCGTAACCCTGTCAGGCGAAGAATCGCCGGACCTCGTCCAGCGGTGCGCAGCCGACGAGAAGATCACCCTCCGGCGAGACAATGAGTGGAACTCCGGCCTGGCCTGTTGTGTGCCAAGCCGCTTCCCACTCTTGAGCTACCTGGCGACTCTCGTCATCGATCGTGCCCATGCTCTCCGGCGAGCCTCCTCCCTGCTCAACCAGTTGCCTGAGTACCGCCGGATCAGAAATGTCCCTGCCTTCACACCAGAAGGCCCGATAGGTCCCACGCACAAACGCCATTCCATGTGATCGATCACGTCGTAGGAGTACCACCGCCTGTTCAATCGCCGGTCTCGTATTGGGCTTGCCAGAAGGGAGTGCAATGGGCAGCCCTGGCGCCAGCCCCTGCACGACCGTCACTTCGTGGCGCAGTTCAGCGCCCAATGAACCCTGCCAAGGTTTCATGGGATGAGGTAATTGCGGCGCATGCTGCACACCGCGCCATTCACAGTGATCGATGAACTGCAGGCCATGGAGCCGCTCGTGCATCGTATAGCAGAACGGACAGTTGAAATCGCTATAGAGGATATAGGGAGCCGTCATGCTGTAGTGACCACTCAGATGATCATCAAATACTAGCGCATGAAGCGCCAAGAATACCAATAGTCTTCCACCATGATCGTCATAACCCACGAACCTGGCATTCGTTCAAAGAGGTATGGTATGTGAGCGCATGCCGACGCCTTCTGTCTTACTCCTCATACCCCCGCTCACTCAACTGAATACTCCCTATCCATCCACCGCCTATCTCACAGGGTTTCTCCGTGGTCGCGGGATTGAGGCCTCCCAGGCCGATCTCGGCATTGAGATGGTGCTTCGGCTCTTTTGTCGAGCGGGACTCCAGGCTGTGTTTGAGCAGATACGCAAAGACGAAGGTGCATTGCCAGGTGAAGCCAGACAAATCCTGGCGGTCGAACCGGCCTATCTGAATGTCATCGACCCAGTCATCGAATTTCTCCAAGGACGGAATCCCTCCTTAGCCTTGCTCCTCGCCCGCCCAGGATTTCTTCCTCAAGGCCCCCGGTTTGCCGGCCAGAGAGGAAGCGCTGCGTCAGCACGTGCCTTGTCGGAACAGGATCGCGCTAAACGGTTTGCCACCTTGTATCTTGAAGACCTGGCCGATCTGATTCAAGCAACCCTGTCTCCCCATTTCTCCCTGAGTCGCTATGCCGAACATATCGCCCGAGCAGCCTCGTCGTTCGAGACCATCATCGACTCGATAGCCGCTCCCCCGACGCTGACGGATCAATTCATGCTGGAATCCTTGTGGGAACATCTGGATCGCCTCACTCCATCCCTTGTCGCTCTTACCGTGCCCTTTCCCGGAAACCTCTATGGCGCGTTTCGTATTGCCCATTCAATTAAGAATCGGCGGCCAAAGATCACCATTGCCCTTGGTGGCGGATATGCCAACACGGAGCTTCGGCGTCTGTCGGACCCCCGCGTGTTCGACTACGTCGATTACGTCACGCTCGACGACGGGGAACGCCCTCTGCTCTCGTTGATCGAATATCTGGCAGGGGCCAGACCGCGCGCGCGACTCTGCCGGACATTCTATCGAGACAAGAATCGAGTGGTCTTCGCGAATGATACGTCTGACCGGGAGTTCAGCATGGCTGAGGTCGGCTGTCCGACCTATAGCGGCTTGACCTTGGGGCGCTATCTTACGATCTTGGACAGCACGAACCCGATGCATCGTCTCTGGTCAGAAGGCCATTGGAACAAACTCACGGTCGCACACGGCTGTTACTGGAAACAGTGTACGTTTTGCGACGTCGGGCTCAACTACATCAGTCGCTATGAAATGACGCCGACCGATCGGCTCATCCAACAGATCGAGCAACTGATCGCCGAGACGGGGCGCCGCGGGTTCCACTTTGTGGATGAGGCAGCCCCTCCCGCTGCCCTAAAATCGCTCGCCTTGGCGTTACTGGAAAAAGGCATTACCATTTCGTGGTGGGGCAATATCCGCTTTGAAGAAGCGTTCACGCCGGACCTCTGTCGCCTGCTGGCTTCCTCCGGTTGCATCGCCGTGACGGCAGGACTCGAAGCTGCCTCGGACCGTCTGCTGGAGAAGATCAAGAAAGGGATTACTGTCAATCAGACTGCACTCGTGACAGCGGCCTTCAAAGACGCAAACATTCTCATCCATGCCTATCTTATGTACGGTTGTCCCTCTGAGACAGTGCAAGAAACGGTTGACTCACTCGAACGGGTGCGGCAATTGTTTGCGGCAGACCTTATTCAATCTGCCTTTTGGCATCGCTTCACCGTCACGGCTCATAGTCCGATCGGGCTCAAGCCGGCTGCCCATGGATTGCGCATCATCGGGCCCGAGTTTCAGGGCTTTGCGGAGAATGACTTTCTACATGAGGATCAACGTGACAAGACGCCTGAGTGGCTTGGCGAAGGACTACGACGGGCGACGCTGAATTACCTCGAAGGGAGCGGGCTCACCCTCGACGCCCGCCAATGGTTCGCCCATTCCGTGCCACGGCCACGCGTCTCCTCCACGTGGGTACGGAAGCTCCTCAAGGGCCGAATTGTTGAAGATGACCCACAGGCAGAACGGCGGTTCGTATGGCTCGGTGGGCAACCAGTCTGTGAACCGGTCGGAAGAAGGACGCGGCTCATTCTGCCGGGGCGTACCAGCGATCACGCCGTCACGCTCTCTAACCAACAGGCTCAGTGGCTAGAGAATCTCATTCAAGAATCCACACCACAAAATAAACCATCAAGCCCTTACCCCCTGCTACGAGAAACTAAAACTGCATTCCCAGGAACAGCAAAAGAATTTGAAACCTTCCTCGGTACGACCTCCTGGACAAAAGTTCGCGCCGCCGGCCTGCTACTCGTATAGAGGCAGGAAGCTGAAAAAGTCCGCCAGCTTCGTTCTCGCTTCGCTCAGAGGTTCAACGTACCGAAGCGTACGCCTCACCTCTTCGCTCCCTGCGGCCTTGCTGGACAGCCTTTTTGAGCATCCTGCAGTGATATTCTCATCTTGTCTTAGACGTGCGGGCCATCGAATTTTTGTTGTGTCAAAATGGATTTTCCGCAGCCTGCTAGTCCCACCAGCTGCTCTACGGAATGCGAACAGGCGAAAGATCTTCACGGTAATCGAGTGCACTGCGGAACCAGAGAACTATAAATTGTCAATCGCCTGCCCTGCCCTTCGAACTTGATTCTCGTCATACATAATGAGACGTTATCGCCCATAGAAGGAGGACGTACCTATGTTCCTACTCCAGACCTCTGGGCTGTTTATTCTCACTGCCCTAGCCGAGATTGTCGGCTGTTTTCTTCCGTACCTCTGGCTTCGCAAGGACGGATCGATCTGGCTCTTGGTTCCGGCAGCGCTCAGTCTGGCTATCTTTGCCTGGCTCCTCACCCTCCATCCCGCTGCTAGCGGACGGGTCTACGCGGCCTATGGCGGTGTCTATGTGGCCACAGCTCTCGTCTGGCTGAAGATCGTGGACGGCGAGGATCTCTCAATCTTCGACTGGACTGGAGCAGGAATCGCCTTGTTTGGTATGGCGGTTATCGTCTTTGGCTGGACCGCGAAGGAGTAACAAGACTCAATATCCCCCCCGATCAAGACATTTATCCTCCTCTCGTCTATCGTCTTGCCCCTATTAGCACGAGCGCTTCCTAAGCCTGCACGTCAGGGATAAAAGAAAAACACCCAGCAGGATGCTCAAAAAATCCAGACTTCTCACCCGCCCAACCCTGGCGACTGCTTCACCCTCCCGCCCTGAGTCTGCCAAGACAGCCTCTTAGCCCAGGGACGCGCCTTGTTTCCAGCAAGGTCGCAGCCGAGTGACTCAAGATAATCCGTCCAAACTCGCTCTTGTACGTTGCCCCCTGGATGGCTCGGATGAGTCCACCACTGCGCGCGTCCAACGAGGGTCTTCTGAGACCGCGCGTTGCGCGAGCACAGGGGACTCACCGGGCCATCCCTCCCCTTGCTGGCGGACGTTCTCAGCATCCTGCGGGAAATACGAAGGGCGGGAGAAGCGCTAGGCTGCTCCCGCCCTCAAATCCAGTCAAACCGTTCAGCTACTTATTCGGCTGCGGCGTATAGCGCAGGTAGGGCTTCACGGTCTTGAAGCCCTTGGGGAAGAGCGTCTTTGCTTCCGTGTCGTTCACCGCCGGGGTAATGATGCAATCCTCCCCATCCTTCCAATTGGCCGGTGTCGCCACCTTGAACTTCGAGGTTAGCTGAAGGGAATCTATTACCCTCAGTAATTCATCAAAATTCCGGCCACATGAAGCAGGATAGGTCAATGTTAACTTTACCTTTTTATCAGGCCCGATGATGAACACTGAACGAACCGTCATGTTGTCGAGGGCATTCGGATGGATCATGTCGTACAGGGTCGCGACCTTCTTCTCAGGATCGGCAATGATCGGATAGTTCATCGTCGTCTTTTGCGTCTCATTGATATCGTTGATCCAGCCCTTGTGTGAATCTAATGGATCGACGCTAACCGCAATGACTTTCACGCCCCGCTTCTTGAACTCCGGCGTAATCTTTGCGACCGTTCCCAACTCGGTGGTGCAGACGGGGGTATAGTCTTTCGGGTGCGAGAAGAGAATGCCCCACCCACCGCCTAACCACTCGTGAAAATTGATGGTCCCTTCGGTGGTCTCTGCCGTAAAATTCGGTGCCTCATCTCCTAGTCGTATTGCCATGGTAGCCTCCTCTATTAAGCCAATGACTCGACATCGCTCGTCGCACTACGATACTGTCCTTCCTAGACGAAGTGCAAGAGGGATTCCGGGGACCATACAATGAGCACGCAGTATCCGAGGAGTCC
Source organism: Nitrospiraceae bacterium (assembly GCA_016650275.1). Lineage (GTDB taxonomy): Bacteria > Nitrospirota > Nitrospiria > Nitrospirales > Nitrospiraceae > Palsa-1315. The sequence goes on from JAENWB010000247.1 coordinate 15,329, forward strand.
GAAAGTCCAGCTGGGAGGCATCGCCCATCTCGGGCGAATCATCGACAAGATTCGGCTCCGTCATGCCGGCCAAATTCAAGACTATAACTATTTAATCGTCGGCTTTGACCGGTATCTTCTCGACTTCCTCGAACTCGACGCCCCTGCATTCGAGCAACGGGTATGTGACGGAGGCACCGATACGGAACTCTTGGACTGGGTTCGCGCACACATGCGGAAGCGGTCTTCGGAAGAGATCGCCCAGTGGAACCAGCGCATCGAGACGGGCGGACCAATGGATGAGGCGGGCAAGGTGCGATTTCAACAACGACTCGAAGGCGTTGCACAGAAGCGAGGTGTGCCAGTTTCAACACTCCCGCACATCACCACCTGGGCCGACATGATCGATCTTGACGAGGACCGCCTATAGCCAGGACGCCTTGTATTTGACGCTCCCTATCGCGGAGGCACGAAGCTCATCTACCGTCCGTCATCCGCCCAATCGATCCGCTGTCCCGCTGACGAGGGCCCCGCAGCGTTCGAGTTGCCAAGGTTGTCCAACGACCCCGCAAACTTATTGAGAGGCTTCCCCAACAGTTCCGGCACTGCAGAGGGGGCAGCCGCGGGCAGGCGATGCTTAGCGCAGTGCTTCGACCTGTCCCGTCGCTCGAGCCAGATTCACGCGCGACGCATTTGCCCGAAACAATCCGTCGATGAGATTGTCTCTCGCGCGCACCAGCGAAAAGAGGGCGTTGGATAATTCCAAACTGTTTGAGCTCAGCAGACGAAAGCGTTCTCTGGCGAGCCGCACTTCGGTCACCGCCGCTTTGAGTCCGTCCTTGGCGATCCTGAGTTGTTCTTTCGCCGATGTGAGGGTGACCAACGCTTCTCGCAACTCAAGCGTGATCTGTCTCGTGACCAGGTTCATCTTGATTTCTTCTTGCAGGAGATGACTCCGGCTCTCGCCGATACGCCCCTCACGTTGGCCGCCATCAAAGAGCGGGATTGATAAGGTTACCCCCACGTTGTAGGTGCTGGTCGAATTATTAATCTGATTCCCAATGAGCCAATAATCTCCTTGTGCTTGCAGTGACGGAAGCCGTTCCCCTTTGATCGAACTGAGGGTGAGCGTTGACACCTGGACCCGCTGCTCTTGGGCTTTTATTTCCGGCCGATTGGTGAGCGCGACATCCATGGCATATTCCTGCGTCGGGACCGGCTCCTCAGGAGCTTTGAGTTCATCGATGAGAACGAGCTTTACGTCGAAGTCGATTCCCAAGGCATTGATCAGAATCAGCTTGGTCCGCTCGACATCGCTCTTGGCCAATTCCAATCGTTGCCGCTCGTTCTCCAATTGAGTTTCAAGCCTGGCGGTATCGAGACCTGTGGCCATCCCACCGCTCTGCCGGTTTTTGATAAAGGCCACGAGTTCTTTATACAGCTCCACATTCGCCGTCCGCGCGTCTGCGGTCTCGTAATTCCGCAAGACTTCCATATACTGCAGGGCAACCGTCGCCATCGTGTCATTCTTCGTCGTGTCTGCTTCCCCTTCTGAAACGGCCAATGCCGCGCGCGACGCGCGCCAGCGCTCAATTAGACTCCAACTGAAGAGCGACTGCGACAGGGTGCCGCGCGCATCGGCGATATCGAATGGTTGGGTACGAACCGGCGCGCCTCCAATGGTGCCGAGAAAGAAGGTTTGATTCGTGAACTTTGAAGAGCCCGCCAGGTTCGGCAATAACGCGCCGAGTTGGGTTCTCGAAGCTCCACGCGCCGCTTCGATGCGTTCCTTGTACAATCGCACATTGGGATTTTTGTCCAGAGCCGCCTCGAGGGCTTCCTTTAAGCTCAGCCTCAGTACCGGCATCTCTGGCGTGATCAGTGGTAGCGACTCGGCTGCCTGGCTACGCTCCGCACACAGAAGACCCGCCACGAGGAATACCCACATAACCCGCGCGTAGATTTTCATATGGTCACATCCCCTTCACTAACAAGATCGTTATTGGGTTTCTCTGGATTGTTTTGTTTATCTGGTTATTTTGGCTCATCGGTACGTTTCGTTCAACCAAACAAACGAGATAACCAAATAAACAAAACAAACCAAATCATCCAGACAAAACACAAACGAATCGGTCACGGACTCTCTGCCGACGAGAGGCGAAAAGCGACGGTGCAAGCCAGGTCGGCAGTTATCGCATTATTTGCATTCGGCATTTCCAAACGTACTCCAAACGTGCCGCTCGCGCTATCGACCACCCTATTCACGACTACGATCTTCGCCTGATAGACAGGTTGCCCTTTTCCTTCCGGACGCACATCGCCCCGCATACCAGGTTTCAATTTGCCGAGCACCGAGAGAGGCGCATACACCTCCACCCGTAGTGGGTCTATCTGCGCCAGCTTCATCACGGGCGTCTGGCGGGCTAGCTCGCCGGGAGAGAGCAGCCGATCCACCACCATGCCGTTGATCGGGCTCCGAATCGTGTGCAAGTGCTGGGCAGCAGTGGCACGACGCAATTCCAGCTCGGCTAGGCGCTTGTTTTCCGACGCCTCCTGATACGACAGGTCCGCCAAGGCCTTTTCCGTATGGGCTTCATCCACGTCGTGTCGGGCGATCGAGTTAGTCTTGAACAAGTCCATGGCCACGAGACACAGGAGTTGCATCAGATGATTCTGCACCATGTCGCTCAGCGCGGTTTGCGTCTCCAGCGAGCTGTCGCTGCATGTCATGTTAGGCCTCATTCTAATACGCTGTGCACCTAGATCGGAGCGCGGATATTCACTGTTTGTATGCGTCGATGTGTATCTTGCCAGTTGCGAAATTCACGGTACCATAGCCCCAGATCTGTCGCGTGTTGACCCACGCGTAGTCCTTGGTCGCCGTGCTGAGACGGTGGTTCGCGGCCAGTTTGGCGACCGACTCCGCAACACGCGGCACCGCCACGCCGTCGGCAGAAAGCGCGATTCGGCAACCGTCATCCGTCTCAGGGATCGCTCGAATGTCGAGGTTGATGCGGCCGTCGGCGCGGAACTGGAGATAGTCGATGCCCTGCACTCGCCCCGTCACCCGGCCTGTAGTGCGGCCATAAACGCGACGTTGATGCGAACCCCCTGCGGTGGGACTCTTTCCCTACCCGACAGAGTAGCCTCTATGGTCACGCCGGAGTCCGTCACTCCCGTGACATCGAGATTGACCTCGTAGATCTTCTCACCCCTCATTGAGAACCCACCTTTCGTTGCTTTCTTCGCGGTTCTTCTCTGCATCGTATCCACGTGGGATCTTAGACAGTTCCGTATAAGCCCTCCCTCCAATAGGCTTCATTGACTCAAAACCAGAAAAGTTGGCCAGTGTCAGCGTGAGGAATGGGCCTGCGTAGTACGTGACAGCGCATTGCACGGGGAAGCAAAGGTAGAGACGAACTGAGAAGGGCATGGGAGCCTCGCTGGGAGGCTCATTCTAGGAAGGGTTCATCCTAGGCGCAAGGACCGAGTGGGGAAATGATTGCATTTATTGGCGAAAGTCTGTCTGAGACATGGCGTAATGCTCAATTTTGGGAAAGGAAGGGGGAAAGATGCCGAGCGTGGGTGCGGCGTAACCGATTGAAAAATTGGTGCGCCCGGCTGGACTTGAACCAGCGACCCTCAGCTTAGAAGGCTGATTGAGTCTAATTTAACAAGTCCCTGTTTTGCATCTGGTTTCCCGCTTTATCTTTGTGTGGCAATGATTTAGGAGCGTTTCGTCTATTCCATTGTGTCGATAGATTATGGTCGTTTTGGATCGGGTTTAGCACAAAAATAGCACAGCGCATCGTTCTCTCACGGTCTCAAGTTGTTCATGACCATGCGCTGATCAGTACCGGCTGCTGATTTAGTTTACGACGTGGCAGCTCAGCTACGTCAGTTTTTTAATAACCGTGGGTAAAGCAGGAGGAATTGCCCATATTACCTATCTACGTGAGCCCGCTGATTAAGAGTCTCGTCGAGAATCTACCTGAGGACACTCAGCAAGATCAATCAGCAGCAAAAGAGCAGGATTTGTGATTGTCTACCTCACCATGGGTCATGCTGTGTCAGGGTGTTTTGGCACCAGGTTGGCACCAGAATCGAATACTGGTGGTTCTTAATCTATCGTTTACCAGTAAGACTGGTCCATTTCATTAGCACATCACTTTTACGTTGCGTGTTTTTCCCCGGCTCCCTGAACTGGGCAAAGATGGGTACTAGATTTAGGTTTTCTCCCTGTTCTGAAAGGCTGCAGACGACCCGACCCCGCCTGTCGCGAGCGTCTGCTTTCAGGCCGCGCCACCGACCCCGCCTGCGATGTGGCGGTATTCACCAAGACTGCGAAGGTCAGCTCTAAACCGCCCTGGTACAGCCCTCGGGCTTGAAGACACGTGCCGTCGAAGCCGGGTTGCGGGCGAGTTTGCTTGCTGGACGCCGTGGGCGAGGTACGAGCTCACCGCCACAGTTTGGACACTTGCCATCCAGGCGCCCCTCGGCGCATCTGACGCAGAATGTGCACTCGAAAGAACAAATCCTGGCCTCAGTCGACTCTAGCGGAAGGTCGATGTCGCAGCACTCGCAGCCGGGCCTAAGTTCAAGCATGTCCGATCCCCGAATTACTTTGTGACGCTTCAATCTGCCGGTCGCAATTCTAGCCCAGCCTACGTGAGTCTGTCGATGGCCGTTCTGCGACTGTCGGTATCCGACCCTGAACCGACGTCCACGACCGACCGCTAGCAGGTGGTCCAATCGAATGACGGCACCATCGGGATCCCACGGGGTGTAAAAGAAAGCAGGTTCACAGCAGCCCTTGCGCCGTAAGGTCGTGCCGAAGGCGGGATTGTATAAGGGGGGATTGCTGAAGTCCTTAATAGGAACGGCAATCCCCCTCCTTCATACAGTGTCAAGCCTGTCGCCTCTTTGTATCTCTTTGTCTCTCTCTGTCTCGATTCAGCCGGGTTTGTGCACTCGACTAACACTGTATTAACACCTTTTGAAAAAAATCTCCGCATCACTTTCTCGGCAGAGCAACCACGCCCCTATACCCTGATTTGCCCCCAGATATTAGGCCCCCAGCTCTACGGCAAGCAATTCGCAATTAATTGAAGGATTTGGTGGGCCATGTAGGGGGCGAATCTACGGCCCGCTGATTAAGA
>JAENWB010000248.1:0-28224 GCA_016650275.1 Nitrospiraceae bacterium
CATCTAGTCTATCTGGTCTGTCTTGTTTTTTGGTTGAACCAGACTAACCAGATAGACCAGACAGACGAGATAGACCAGAGTAACCATCCTGCTAGATTCGTTGGCCTGTCATGAGCTGATACGCCTCATCGATCGTATCCACTTCCTTCACCGTCACATTGAGCTGAAACTCCAATTCGTTCAGATTCCATCGCGCGTCATGAATTTGCCCGCGTGGAACCAACACGGTGCGATACCCTTCTCGTGCGGCGGCACGAATCTTATCCGGAATGTTGCCCACCGGGCCGATCTGTCCTCCCGGCTCAATGGTTCCGGTTAGGGCAATGCCCCGCTGAATGTGCTCCCCCTTGAACATGGCGATGAATCCCACGGCCATAGCTGCGCCGGCGCTTGGTCCGTCGCTGCCTGTGGGTTGATAGGCCACCCCTTGCACAGAGACGGTCCCGCTATGCTGGACCGAGGGCGTGCGTTCGACGGCATAGGCAAAGGCCTGAGCCATGGCGCCTAAATGAGTGTTCCCCAGGCGCACGCCGGCGAGGAGCCATTGGAGTTGAACGGGATTCGGCTCCGGTTTCTTATCCCACCACATCATCAGGATTTCAAACACACCAAGATTGTTTTGGCGAATGGCCCCCAGGACCGGGAGTTCGATGACACTGTCCGCTGAGACTGAGGCCGGGATTCCACAAAGGAGGGTGACGATCAATATGTAGGTGGCGGCAAGATGGCGTGGCATCGTGGGGCTCCCAAGCAGGCTGGTTGCTCTGGTTTGTTTGGTTTGTTTCGTTTAGTTGGTTGAACCAGATTAATCAGATAAACCAGATAGACCAGAAAGACCAGATAGACGAGCTAGACCGGATGAACCAGACAATCTCCTCGCGAAAGTGTAGCAAATCCGGTTGGGTAGTACAGCGAGTCGGCAGTTCTTGCCTTGCGTTGGGCCATGGCATTCCGTATAAGGGCCAGCATGATGATTCGGATGGTTGCATGGCTCATGGTGGGAGTGCTGGCTATTCTCTGGTTACCGCTCGGTGCCGCAGCCTCGAACTGTCAGATGGAAACGCCGGCTTCAGGACCGGGAGCGGCGTTGACGCGGCATCTGGGCGCCGACTGCACGGAGCAAGAGCGAGAGGCGCAAGCAATGGATGCGACGGAGCTGCTGCAGGCGTTCAGGGAAGGGAAGGGGATTAATCTCTCAGGGGTGGTCATTCGCGGCGATCTGTCTTTGGACACGTTGCCTGTTGGTCCGTTGCCGCCTGAGCTTGAGGGAATGAAGGAGCTGCAGGGACCCGAGGTACGCGTGATTCCCGGCCCCATGTCAATCGTCAATTCGGTGGTGCACGGGGTGATCAGGCACGGATCGACACAAGGGCTGCTGGTGGTGAAGGGGCCTGTGACGTTCAGCGGGACCAGGTTTGAGCAGCTGGTGGATCTCTCACGGGCCCTGTTCATGGAGCCGGTGACGTTGTCTGGTGCACGGTTTTTGCGGGAGAGCTATTTTGTGCAGGGCCGATTTCTGCGCGACGTGTTTGCTGAGAATACGGCATTTGGCCCGCATACGAGGTTTCACCGTTCTGTTTTCCAGGGGGCGGTCACATTCCAGCAGTCGGGGTTCAACGGGCTGGCGGAGTTCTTGGAGGTGGTCTTCGAGAAGGATGTCAATCTGTCGCGCACCTCTTTCAAGTTGGGCACCGGGTTTTCCGGGAGCCGTTTTCAAGGTCTGGCGGATTTCTCTGATGCATCGTTTGACCGCGAGGCGTATTTTACCTTTACCCTCTTCGACGGGGACGCGTACTTTCGCCGGACCACGTTCCGATCGACGGCGGATTTTTCCGATGCGTCGTTCAAGGGACGAGACGACTTTTCCAAAGTTTTGTTCGAAAAAGGTTCACTGTTTACCAGAGCGACTAGATCGGCGACCGGACAGGCACCTCTGGGGTTCGAAAATCAGACAGTACAGTATGCAATCACTCTCTCCATTCTGGTGTTCTGCGCCCTGCTGATCGTCTATCTGATTCGGTCGCGGTCGCGATCGCGATCGCGTTGACGGGGAAGCCCCCTCCTCCCCCACCACTACTAATAGATGGAGGCTTGCTCCTCTCCACCAAAGCTGGTATAAGTCCGCTTGTGGATAACCACTTCGACGCCACCGAGCAAACCGAACTGCCCTATCAGGTTCGCATCGAGAACTTTGAAGGGCCCCTCGATCTCCTGCTCCATCTCATTAAGAAGAGCGAGATCAATATCTATGACATTCCCATCCACCTGATTGCCAAGCAATATCTCACCTATATTGAGGCGATGGAAGACTTGAATCTGACTGTCGCGGGGGAATTTCTCGTGATGGCGGCGACCTTGCTCCAGATTAAATCCAAGATGCTGCTTCCCGTCGATGAGACGGCCGCTGATGAGGAAGACGGGCTCGATCCCCGTGAGGAATTGGTGCGGCGGCTGCTCGAGTACAAGCAGTTCAAAGACGCGGCCCGTCAGTTGGACGAACATGAGCGGTTGTGGCGGGAGATTTACAGCCGTGAACAGAGCCAGGCGGTCGAATTGGAATCGGATGAGACGCTGTTGGACAATGTCGGCCTGTTCGATTTAGTCGATGCGCTGCAGGGAATCCTCGCTCGCAATCCCGGCAAGAAGTTCATGGAGATCCTGCCCGACAACTTGACGGTTCGGGAGCGGATGAACGCGATTTTGGAAATGTTGGAGGGGCAGGAGTCGGTGAATTTTGTCGAGCTCTTCGAGCCGTCCTGCCATCGGCTTGTGATCATTGTCACATTTTTGGCGTTGTTGGAACTCATGCGGCTGCGAACGGCTCGGGTATTCCAAGCAGAACATTTTGGGCCGATTCTCGTGTCGCGCGCTTTCTCACTCGTACCAGATCCGGCAGAAATGGATGATGCTGAATGGAGGGGAGCATGAGCTCAATTGTGGAACAAGAAACAGACGACATGGCTTCGACAGAGATAGTGTCGGTTATTGAAGGCAACGAGGAGCCAGGGGATGCGGCAAAGGTCGCCGGCGTCGAGGCGATGAACAGCCAGACGGAGGGCATCGACGCGCGGGAACTCAAAGCCATTCTCGAAGCTGTCTTATTCGTGTCGCCCGAACCGGTGCCGGTCGCTCGGCTGATGTCTATTTTAGGGACGGTCTCAAAAGCCGAAGTGGTTCAGGCGTTGGATCTTCTCACGTACGACTTGGATCAGGATGGGCGAGGCATTCAGCTGGTGCAGGTTGCAGGTGGGTATCGGCTGGTGACGAAGCAGGAGTATGGGCCCTGGCTGAAACGGATGGAAAAAGCCAAGGTGGTGCAAAAGCTCTCTCGTTCTGCGCTCGAATCCCTCGCCATTATTGCCTACAAACAGCCGCTTGTGCGGTCTGAGATCGAAGAGATTCGTGGCGTCGAGACGTCCGGTGTCCTGCGCACGTTGTGTGAGCGCAAGCTGGTGCGAATCGTCGGGCGGAAAGAGGTGCCTGGTCGGCCGATCATGTATGGGACGACCAAGTTCTTCCTTGAGCATTTCGGGTTACAAGATTTGAGCCAGCTCCCGCCGTTGCGTGAATTCAAAGAACTCGGCGAATCCGAGCAGGCCCTCTTGCCGATCGAAGAAGAGTCATTGGTGGCGATCGAGACGTCCGAGACGCCCTACTCCGACGAACTCCCCCTCTCGAGTGATCGTGCGGAAGGTGAGGCCGTGGTGGCCTTCGATGTAGAGACCAACGAGGCGCTGCTCGAAGAACCGGTCGAACAATCTTAACAGGACGCTGAAAAAGGCCCCCAACTTCGTTCTCGGTTCGTCACAATCCTCAACGTACCCCTGAGGGTACGCCTCCGGTTATGACTCGCCTGCGGCCTCGTTGGATGACCTTTTTGAGCATCCTGGGCGTGGAAACAAAGTAGCCTCACACTGACCTCATCTCGCCCCTGCACCTCGACAAGAACAATCTTCCGTGATCGGTCACATCAAGAAGGTACTGCCGGAGTCGGCACGAGTGTGGTGTCGAATGTTTGCAGGAGGAAAGCGGTTTTGCAGGTATTTTTGATCATCGGTCGGTTGAAGTCTGCCCGCATCACGCCATTCTGTTTCTTGACTCTCTTTCCGCCGCTTTGTTAGACTTCTCAATCCAATTCTAAGTCATTGAAAGACCCCTTGTTTCTTCGTAACTACTCAGGTAGATAGGCTGAAGGTTTTTAGGGGTTGGGCTTCTTGCGTAACGAGGATTCATCTCTGCTTGAACCCAAGGTCATAGAAACCGGGAAGGTATTAAATGGCTTGGCTCGTGTTTTGCGAGATCATATACAGCCTTCAGCCTGAACAACTGAGTAGTTACGTTTCTTCCAACTGGGCGGCTTTAGCAACACGATGTACCACCACATGATCAAGGCCTGGCTGCTCGATGAGATGTTTGAGTGTGATCGAACGCATCTGAACATCGAAGGTACCCAGGGAGAATGGGGTGCCGGCGATTCAATTGCCGCGGAAGAAGAACTTCCACCACCGCCGGCAAACGTGGCCGCGAAATCGGGGAATGGCCGGGTTACCATTACCTGGGATTCCGTTCCCGATGCCATGTACTACAATCTCTATTTCCAAACCACCAAGGGCGTGATGATCAAGTTCTCCGATCTCACGCGTCCAATTGCCTCCGCCGACGATTTTAAAGCCGTCATTGGGGTGAAAAAAGATACAGGCACCTGTTTGGAAGGCATCCAGAGTCCGTTTGTCCATGACGATCTGGCCAACGGGACCTGCTACCACTACGTCGTCACCGTGGTGACGCAGAAGGGGGAGAGTCTCGAGTCTCAAGAGGTCATGGCGATTCCCTCGCCCTATCTGTTGGCCATGAGCATCGGTCGGGAAGGCGTGGACGACGGGGAGTTCAGCTCGCCCACGGGGATCACGCTCGACAAGGATGGCAATATCTACGTCGCCGACACAGATAACCATTCGATTCAGAAGCTCGACAAGTCCGGGAAGTTTCTCGCGCGATGGGGTGGTGAGCCCTCTTCGCAGGAAGGGAGTTTCTACTATCCGCGTGGATTGGCAGTCGGGTCGAACGACGTACTCTATATCGCAGACAGCGGCAATAACCGCATTCAGAAATTCGATCTCGACGGCAATGTGATGCAGGCCTGGGGTAAGTTCGGGTTTGCGTGGCGCGGGGCCGATCTGGGCAGGTTCGATGTGCCCTGGGGGCTAGCGACGGATGCAGAAGGGAATCTCTACATCTCCGACACAAGCAATGCACGGATTCAGAAGTTTACTTCCGACGGGCAAGCCCTCCTCAAGTGGGGCCGTGACGGGAGCTTCGACGGCGCCTTCTTCTTCCCCCGTGGCGTGGCGGTCGATTTTGTCGGCAATATCTTCGTGGCCGATGAAAGCAATAATCGCATTCAGAAGTTCGATGCCCGTGGGAGCTTCCTAGCCAAGTGGGGGAGAGAGGGGGCCGGCCCTGGCCAATTCAAGTCCCCCTGGGGGATTGCCTGCGATGCGCTCGGCAACGTCTATGTCGTCGATACCGGAAACCATCGTATCCAAAAGTTCGACGGCAACGGGACGTTCCTCTGTGCCTGGGGAAACCGCGGACGAACAGAAGGGCAGCTGAATTTTCCCTATGGGATCGCGGTTGACAAAGAAGGCGCGGTGTACGTGGTCGACAGCGGCAACGGCCGGATTCTTAAGTATGTGCCGACGGACGAAGAGCTCAATCGCGGGAAGGATGAGGCTTCCACCAGTCAGGTTCAGAGTGAGACTCCGTCGCCCCGTAGCGTGGCGGTCAAAGCCGGTGATACGGAAGCCTTCCTGAGTTGGATGCAGGTCCCTGGCGCCCAGTCTTATAACCTCTATTTCAATACCGTCCAGAAGCTCACGACCCAGACGGCGACAAAAATTGAGGGTGTGACGAATCCCTATGCGCATACCGGTCTCTCGAACGATACGCTGTACCACTATGCCGTGACCGCGGTGTTTGAGACCGGCGCCGAAAGCGAGTTATCGAGTGAAGTGACGGCCACGCCGGTGCTCATCGATATCACGGCGCCGCAAAATCCTTATGCCGTGATCAATCATGGCGCGTTCATGACGAACACGCCGGAAGTCATCGTCACGATTTCAGCGAACGATGTCGATACCGGAGTCGCAGCCTACTTTGTCTCCGAGGCGCCGATGACTCCCATGGCGGGGACGCCTGGATGGGTTGATGTGACGCCGGCCACCAAGTTCGGCGCGACGATTCCGTTTATATTGTCGCCGGGAGACGGGCAGAAGTCGATCTACGTCTGGTTTAAAGATGTAGGAGGGAACGTCTCCGTCCCTGCGAGCACCACGATTTTGGTCAATACGTCGGGGTACCTGTGCGTGTCCCAATGGGGCCGTACGGGTCGCGGTGCATCATTGCTGCATGGCGGCGAGTTCATGGCCCCGGTGTACGGTCTTTGCGTCGATCAGCAAGGATCGCTGTTCGCGGTCGATAACGGCAACAACCGGGTTCAGAAATTCGACAATGCCGGAAACTTCATCATCCTCTGGGGAAATTTCGGTTCGGCCAATGCGAACTTCCATAACCCCACCGGGATTGCGTGCGACGGCAAGGGCGACGTCTGGGTGGTCGATACGAACAATCACCGTGTCCAGAAATTCGACGGGAAGCTCGGCGGCTATCTCATGAAGTTCGGGTCGCGCGGAAACGGCGAAGGGCAGTTCAACTCACCCTGGGGCATCGCGGTCGACCGAGTGCGTGGGTATGTTTATGTGGTCGACAGCGCCAACTTCCGCGTGCAGAAATTCGATATGAACGGGGAGTTCATCATGTCCTGGGGCAGCTTCGGGAACGGAGACGGCCAGTTCTACTTTCCGCGTGGCGTGGCGGTGGATCAGGCTGATGGGTTTGTGTACGTTGTCGACATGGGAAATCACCGGATTCAGAAGTTCGACACCAGCACCAACGTGCTTCCACAGCTGCTGACCAAGTGGGGCGGCAGTGCCGAGCCGGGCCACGCCAGCAGTCCGCTCGCACAGGAGGCAGGTCAGTTGCGGTCTCCCTGGGGGATTACGGTCGATGGAGTCGGCGATGTCTACGTGTCGGACACCGGCAATCACCGCATCGAGAAGTTCGATAAAGAAGGCAATTTCATCACCCAGTGGGGTGGGTTTGGGAACGGCAAAGGGCAGTTCAATTTCCCCTACGGCATCACGGTCGACGTCAAAGGAAGCGTGTTTGTCGTCGATAGCGGGAATACCAGGATCGAACAGTTCATGCCGGCGGACGAGGGGAGCGAACGGCTCCAGGAAGTCGCCGAGACGGTGGCCGAGTTGGCACCAGAGTCTGAAAGTCTCAAGTCATAAAGTCTTAAAGTCTGGAGACTTTCAGGCTGTACCGCCCCGACTTTATGACGTTCAGACTTGATGACTTTCAGACATTTAGACGTGATGACGGAGCCATTATGCTAGATAAAGAACCACGCTTGGGACTGACCTACGACGACGTCGTGTTGGTTCCAGCCAAGTCTCAGATCTTGCCGAGTGAAGTCGACATGCGTACGATGCTCACTCGCCACATCAAGATCAACATTCCCATTATCAGCTCGGCCATGGATACGGTCACCGAGTCCCGTTTGGCCGTCGCCATAGCCCGTGAAGGCGGCCTGGGGATCATTCACCGAGTGTTGTCGCCGGTGGATCAAGCGGCCGAAGTGGACCGGGTAAAGAAATCCGAGAGCGGAATGATTCTCGACCCGATCACGATCTCGCCCGATCAAACCATTCGCGATGCCCACGCGTTGATGGCGAAATACCGGATCTCCGGGATTCCCGTCACGAAAGACAAGAAGTTGGTTGGTATTATTACGAATCGCGATCTGCGGTTCGAAACCCGGATGGATTTGAAGGTTTCGCAAATCATGAAGCGAGACAAGCTGATCACGGCGCCCGAAGGGACGAGCTTGGAAAAGGCTCGGGAGGTGTTGCACGAGCATCGGATCGAGAAGCTCCCGGTCGTGAACAAGCATTTCGAGCTCAAGGGACTGATTACCATTAAGGATATCGAAAAACGCATCATGTATCCCAACGCATGCAAGGATGGACATGGCCGACTCTGCGTGGGTGCGGCTGTCGGTGTGGGGCCGGAGACGGAAGACCGCGTGGCGCGGCTCAAGAAGGTCGGGGTGGACCTTATCGTGGTCGATACCGCCCACGGGCATTCTCAAGCGGTGCTGAACACGGTCAAGATGATCAAGAAACGTTATCCGGAACTCGAACTGATAGCCGGGAACATTGCCACCGCCGAGGCTGCGAAGGACCTCCTCAGGGCCGGTGTCGATGCCGTGAAGGTGGGTGTGGGGCCTGGCTCAATATGTACGACCCGTATCGTATCCGGAGCCGGGATGCCGCAGCTGACGGCGATTGCCGATTGCGCAAAATTCCTCGCGGGCAGCGGGGTTCCGATTATTGCAGACGGCGGGATCAAGTATTCAGGCGATATCACGAAGGCCTTGGCAGCAGGCGCCTCCTCGGTCATGCTCGGAGGACTCTTGGCAGGCACGGAAGAATCGCCGGGGGAAACCGAACTGTACCAAGCCAGGACCTATAAAGTGTATCGCGGCATGGGCTCGATCGGCGCGATGGAGCGCGGAGGCGGAGATCGTTACGGGCAGGGCGGTCGTCCGGTGCAGAAGCTGGTTCCGGAAGGCATCGAAGGGCGAGTGCCCTATAAGGGGAAACTCTCCGCCGTCATCTACCAATTGATCGGCGGTGTGAAGTCCGGCATGGGCTATTGCGGGTGCAGGACGATCTCGGACTTACAGCAGAAGGCCACGTTTATTCGCCAGACGGTCTCAGGCCTCCGCGAAGGTCACGTGCACGATGTGATTATTACGAAGGAAGCGCCGAATTACCGGATGGATTGGGAGTAGGACGTTCAACGTTAATCGTTAACCGTGAGCCAATCTCAGTCTGGTACCCACCGTTCTTTTTCCACGTTTCACGTAGCACGGTTAACGAATAACGCACTCCATGGAATTTTGGCACAATAGAATCCTGGTCCTCGACTTCGGGTCGCAATACACCCAACTGATTGCACGCCGCATTCGCGAAGCCCAAGTCTACTCGCAGATTCTGCCCTGCACCGTTCCCTTGGCGACCATTCTTGCCTACCGCCCACAAGGCATCGTGCTGTCGGGTGGCCCTTCCAGCGTGTATGCGAAGAAGGCGCCAAGCGTCCCCAAGGAACTCTTCGATCAAGGCATTCCTATTCTTGGCATCTGCTACGGCATGCAGTTGGTGACACATCTCTCCGGCGGGGAGGTGACCAAGTCCAAGCACCGGGAGTACGGCCGGGCCGATCTGACCATCGACGACAAGAGCGATCTCTTCAAGGACATCGGCAAAGACGGTTCGACCGTCGTCTGGATGTCGCACGGAGACCGCATCGAACGGATGCCGCCGGGATTTCGATCCATCGCGCATACAGCCAATTCACCGATTGCCGCGATGAAGCGCGACGATCGCAAGCGCCGGATCTATTGTCTCCAGTTCCATCCCGAAGTGGTTCACACGCCGGACGGGACTAAGATTCTTCGCAACTTCGTCTACGAGATTTGCGGCTGTAAGCCGACCTGGACCATGCAGTCGTATGTGGATACGGCGGTGCAGCAGATTCGCGAGCAAGTCGGCAAGGAGCGAGTGATCTGTGCGTTGAGCGGAGGCGTGGATTCGTCCGTGGCTGCCGCGTTGACGCATCGGGCCATTGGCGACCAACTGACGTGTATCTTTGTCGACAACGGGTTGCTGCGGGCCGGCGAACGTGACCAAGTGCAGAAGACCTTGGCCTCGCAAATACACCTCAATCTTCGAATTCTCGATCGGACCAATCAGTTTCTGGCCGGTCTCAAGAACGTGATTGACCCTGAACGCAAGCGGAAGATCATCGGTCGTCAGTTCATTGAGAATTTTGAGGAGGAGTCCAGAAAACTCAAAGGAGTCAAGTATCTGGTCCAAGGCACGCTCTATCCCGACGTAATCGAGAGTGTAAGCTTCAAGGGGCCGTCGGCCACGATCAAGACCCATCATAATGTGGGCGGGTTGCCGGCTCGCATGAAGCTCAAGTTGATCGAGCCCTTGCGAGAACTGTTCAAGGATGAAGTGCGGGTGCTGGGTAAGGAATTAGGTTTGCCGGACGAGATTGTCTGGCGGCAGCCCTTCCCCGGGCCCGGGCTTGCCATCCGGGTGCTGGGAGCGGTCACCAAGGAGCGACTGGCAATTCTGCGGGCAGCCGAGTCCATCCTCGATCAGGAGATTCGTGCTGCCGGTTTGTATCGAGAGATTTGGCAATCGCTCGCCGTGTTGTTGCCGATTAGGACCGTGGGCGTCATGGGCGATCAGCGAACGTACGAGTATGTGATCGCGATCCGTGCGGTCACGAGTTTGGATGGCATGACAGCCGATTGGGCCAAGATTCCGAATGACGTGCTGGGCAAGATGTCGAACCGGATCATCAACGAAGTGAAGGGCGTGAACCGGGTGGTGTACGATATCAGCTCGAAGCCGCCGGCCACGATTGAATGGGAATAGCGGGGAGTGGCAGGCTGGCTCCCGTGCTCGCAGAACGCGCACGATGAAGCAGTGCTCGTTCGATGCGCGCAATAGGACCCAGCCAAGCCACTCCCCGATGAAGGGTGTAACGGAGCAGCATGGAAGTTAGATTGCAAAAAGTCATTGCCGGGACCGGATTGGCTTCGCGGCGAAAGGCCGAGGAGTGGATTGCCGCTGGGCGCGTGACGGTCAACGGCAAGGTTGTGACGGAACTCGGCACCAAGGTCGATCCGGATCGCGTCCACATCAAGGTGGATGGCAAGCACATCAGTTCCACCCAGCCGTATGTCTATCTACTACTGAATAAGCCGAAGAACGTGATGTCGACGTTGAACGATCCGGGAGGCAGGCCGACGGTGAAGGACTATCTCCGCGGGATATCGGTGCGGGTGTTTCCCGTCGGTCGATTAGACTTTGACAGCGAAGGGTTGATGCTCTTGACCAATCACGGCGACTTGGCTCAGACGTTGCTCCATCCCCGTTACCATGTGCCGAAGACCTATCTCATTAAGGTCAAGCAGGTGGTGACCGACGAACATATCAGGCAGTTAGAACAGGGGGTGCAGCTGGAAGACGGCTTGACCAGTCCGGCTATCGTCAAGAAGGTGAAGAAGGCCCAGCAAAACTCCTGGCTGGAGATTACGATCCGCGAAGGACGTCAGCATCAAGTGAAGCGCATGTTGGAAGCGGTTGGTCATCCGGTCTTGAAGCTGACGCGGATTAGGATGGGTCCGCTGTCGTTGGGTGATCTTGAGTCCGGCGAGTTCAGGTACCTGACCGACCGCGAAGCGAACGCGTTGCGCGAGCTTGCGGAACAGAAGCTGGCTTCAGCAGAGGATACAGAAAAGCAGGCTCCGCGGCCAAAGAGGCCGGTCAGTCGTGTTGGATGGGCCCGTTCCAAGAAAGTGAAGGTGGTATGAAGGTCAGAACTCATCGCTGCGGGGAACTCACGAAAGCCGCTGTTGGGCAGACCGTCGTCTTAAACGGCTGGGTTCAGCGGCGACGTGACCATGGCATAGTCATGTTCATCGATCTGCGTGATCGAACCGGGATTACACAGGTGGTGTGTAACGCCGAACGTAATGCGGCGGTGCACCAAGCCTCCCATGCCTTGCGGAGTGAGTGTGTGGTGTCGGTGACCGGGCAAGTGATGGCCCGCCCTGAAGAGTCTAAGAATCCCAATCTGCCCACGGGGGAGATCGAAGTCTTCGTGGATGCCATCGAGATTTTGAACGAATCGAAGACGCCGCCGTTTGTGATTGAAGACGATGCCGAAGTGACGGAGTCGATCCGACTGAAATACCGCTATCTGGATCTTCGTCGCCCGAAGATGCAGCGGCTCTTGAGCCTCCGGCATGACATCATGCAAGCCGTGCGTGGATTCCTGAATGCGGAACGTTTTCTTGAAGTGGAAACGCCGATTTTGACGAAGAGTACGCCGGAAGGCGCGCGCGACTATCTGGTGCCCAGTCGAGTGAACCCCGGCCAGTTTTACGCGCTTCCGCAGTCGCCCCAGCTCTTCAAACAGGTGCTCATGGTGAGCGGCGTCGACCGCTACTATCAGATCGCGCGTTGCTTCCGTGACGAGGACCTGCGCAACGACCGGCAACCTGAATTTACGCAGATCGACGCGGAACTGTCCTTTGTGGGTCGCGAGCAAGTCATGAGCTTGATGGAGCAGATGATCGTCACGGTGTTTCGTGACGCGGGCGGCGTCCAACTGCCGACTCCGTTTCCACGCATGACCTACGCCGAGGCGATGGGCCGTTACGGATCGGACAAGCCGGACCTGCGTTTCGACATGCCGCTGCATGACGTCACCGCCTTTGCGGCGGCCAGCGAGTTCAAGGTGTTCAAGGAGGCTGCGACCAAGGGCGGGATCGTGAAGGCCTTGATCGTAAGAGGCGGAGCGGCCACGCCGCGAAGCAGGATCGACGCGCTCGGTGAGATGGCCAAGAGTTTTGGCGCGAAGGGGCTCGCCTGGCTCAAGATTACGGCGGACGGGCAGCTTGAGTCCGTGATCGCCAAGTTCCTGGATGCGAAGGCCTTCGCGGCGGCCCTTCCCGACGCCAAGTCAGGCGACTTAGTCCTCTTCGGTGCCGACAAGGCTGCCATTGTTCATGATGTGCTGGGTCGCATCAGGCTGTTGCTGGGTGAAGAGCTGAAGCTGATCGATACGGCGGCCTGGAAGCCTCTGTGGGTCGTTGAGTTCCCGTTGCTAGATTATTCGCCGGAAGAGAAGCGGTACATCTTCATGCACAATCCCTTTGCCGCGCCGATGGACGAGGATGTGGCGTTTCTGGATTCAGAGCCGCTCAAAGTGCGGGCGAAGGCGTATGATATGGTGCTGAACGGAAGCGAAATCGGCGGCGGGAGTATCCGAAACCATCGGAGTGATATCCAGTTGCGTATTCTCGACTTGCTTGGTATCAACAAGGATCAAGCGCAGGCGAAGTTCGGCTTCCTGCTCGATGCACTCGACTATGGGGCGCCTCCGCACGGCGGAATTGCCTTCGGCCTCGACCGGCTCATCATGTTATTGGGGGCGACTGACTCGATCCGCGACGTGATTGCGTTCCCCAAAACGCAACGGGCACAGTGTCCGCTGACCGATGCGCCGTCTGCCGTCAGTGCCGATCAATTAAAGGAATTGCGCATCAAGCTCGACCTCGTCGAGTAGGGAGGAGTCACCGCCCTATGGCAGGCAATACGTTCGGCCGAATCTTCACCGTCACGTCATTCGGCGAGAGCCACGGGCCTGCTATTGGCTGTGTCGTGGATGGCTGTCCCCCCGGTCTGGCTCTTTCCATCGATGACATTCAACACGATCTCGATCGGCGCAAGCCCGGTACCTCCCGCCATGTCACGCAACGGCAGGAATCCGATACCGTCGAAATCCTCTCCGGTGTCTTTGAAGGCAAGACCACCGGCACGCCCATCGCGCTGCTCATCCGGAATGAAGACGCCCGCAGCAAGGATTACGGCAATCTGATTGACACCTTCCGGCCCGGTCACGCGGACTACACCTATTGGCAAAAGTACGGGATTCGCGATCATCGGGGCGGCGGGCGCGCGTCTGCGCGTGAAACAGCCGTCCGAGTGGCTGCAGCAGCGGTAGCGAAGAAATGGCTCAAAGAAAAATACGGTGTGGTGATTCGTGGCTACCTGAGTCAGCTGGGCCCGCTTGAAGCGCCGTTTAAGAGTTGGGGTGAGGTCAGCAAGAACCCATTCTTCTCCGCAAATTCCGAGGTTGTGCCGAAGCTTGAATCATTCATGGATGAGCTGCGCAAAGCAGGCGATTCGGTCGGTGCGAAGATCACCACAGTCGCCGAGTCTGTGCCAGTGGGATGGGGTGAGCCTGTCTATGCAAAGTTGGACGCGGATCTTGCCTCAGCCATGATGAGCATCAATGCCGTGAAGGCCGTCGAGATTGGATCGGGTTTCAGCTCTGTGACGCAGCGCGGGTCAGAGCATGGAGACGAGTTGACTCCGGAGGGTTTTCTGACCAATCATGCCGGAGGAATTCTTGGCGGTATTTCAACTGGACAGGATATCGTCGTCACGATCGGGATTAAGCCGACTTCGAGCATCCGTGTGGCCCGCCGGTCCATCGATAAGCTGGGCAAGCCGGTTACCGTCGAAACGAATGGCCGCCACGATCCCTGCGTCGGTATCAGAGCGACGCCGATTGCAGAAGCCATGATGGCGCTGGTGCTCATGGACCATGCCTTGCTCCACCGTGCACAGAACGCCGATGTGCAAACACCCACGCCGAAAATTCCTGCCTCAGCCAAGAAAAGCTCTCGTTCTTCCAGTCCTTCTGGACCTGCCAAGCTCAATCCTGACCCGGATGAAGCGTAGCCCATTTATCGAGATCAAACGCGCGACGGTTTATCGAGGCGACACCTGCGTCTTTCACGATTTGTCGCTTGTCATTGACGAAGGGACGCATGTCGCGATCTTAGGGCCGAACGGTGCGGGGAAGTCGACGTTCCTCAAGCTCCTCGCCGGCGAGGTCCATGCCTTCCCGCATGATGAGACGCATATCCGGCTCTTCGGTGAAGAGCAGTGGAACGTGTGGGATGTGCGCAAGCGGCTGGGGTTGGTCTCGCACGATTTGCAGCATCAGTACATGGAGCAGGTGACGGGGCTGAAAGTAGTGCTCTCCGGATACTACTCGAGCATCGGCACCTATAGCCACCAAGATTTTACATACGCGCAGATCTCGCGGGCCCATGCGGTGATGGAGGAGCTTGGGGTCAGCTATCTGACGGACCGGCGGTTTGCGGACATGTCGACCGGCGAGCAGCGGCGTTGTCTATTAGGACGGGCGTTGGTCCATGAGCCGACAGCGCTCGTGCTGGATGAGCCAACAAGTGGGTTGGATCTCACGGCCACCTTTCACTATCTGGACTTGGTGCGAATATACATGAAGAAGGGGAAAACCGTTCTGCTTGTCACGCACCACATCCATGAGATCCCTCCCGAAGTGGAGCGGGTGCTACTGCTAAAGGAAGGACGCGTGCTGCAGGACGGAGACAAGGCGCGGGTGTTAACCGAGGCCAATCTCAGCCTGTTGTTCGGCTGCTCTGTGGCACTGGCCCAGGCGAACGGCTGGTATCAAGCTCTTCCAGGGCGCCCATCGTAGCTGCGAGTCGTTTACCCGCCTCCGAGTGTCACCGTAAACGTGAGATCTGCATCGATCCGACGGACCTTCACCGAGACTTTCTGGCCGGGCGTTGTCCGTTCGATCAGATAGTTCTTCAGGTGGGCCGCATCGAGAATCTCCGTGTCCTCGATCGCCAGCAGGATATCGTGCTTTTGAATGCCGGCTTCTTTCGCCGGGTCGGCCACGTCCTTCACGGCCATGCGCCACTTGGTCCCGTCTTTCACTGAGGTCATGTGAATTCCCATTTTGGAGAACGTGAGCGGCTTGCCCGCGAGAGCCGCGTTCACAATCCGTTCGGCGAGAATCCCCGGAATGGCGAAGGTCATGCGGCTGCAATGGGCCTGGGTCTCGTTCTTTTCTGTTTGGATGATGGCGTGCATGATCCCGACGATGTCCCCTTGGGTGTTGAACAATCCGCCTCCTGAGTTGCCGCTGCAGGCTGAGAGGTCGGCCTGGAGGAGGCGTGTCTCGACGGTTTGGAGGAAGGTGTTCGTATTGCCCAAGCGGCCGAAGGCCATGGTGGGGCCCCAGCCGAGCGGATAGCCGACGGTGAAGACCTCCATTCCGGGGGCGGAATCCCCGGCGGCGAACGAGGTCCCTGCCTGCAGTTTGGAGCGATGCTGTTCGGCAATACGGTAGATCACGACATCCATAAATGCGTTGTCACCGACGAGGTCAGCAGGTAGCTCATTTAGATCGAAGGTGAGTATGCGAACGTGCTTCTGGATGATCGTGCCCGTCGAGGGGTCGAGTTTCTCGGCGGCATGTCTTGCGGTAATCACGTAACCATCTCGCAGGTGAAACCCGGTTCCTCGGACGACAATTTTTCCAGGCTTCTCCGGCGTGCGCTGATCTTGGTTGTCCTCCAGGATGCCGACGGTGGCTTGTTTCGCACGCAGAAACGTGTCCTGGCTGACTGGCGGTGGTTCTGCGCTGAGTGGAGCAGCGAACATCGTCACGCCGGCCCACGCCGTGAATGCCAATATTCGCGAGGAACGTGAGGCGAAGAGACGACGGATACTCATGGATGATCCTTTCGAGAGAAGCCCAAGTATCAGCACAGTATAATCAGGCGTGATTGTTTCCGAAAGGGTGGGGGATAAGAGATTCATTTCCGGAGGATGGCCCGCTGAGTATCTCCGCCCTGACCGGTTTCCCGGCCAGGGCCCGAACTGGCGCGTGGACAGATTAGATTGGTGTGTGTCAGTGGGAAGGCTAGCGAGTTATTCTGGCCGGTCAGCAGCCCCTCTGTCTGGCTTCGCAACGCTATTTTTTTCGAAATCCGAAAAACATTCCGACCGCTCCCGCACCCGTTGACGGGAGATACCCAGAGAGGATGTGTTTAAGTCCTTCAGCACCCTGATGTACGGACGCGATGGCGTGGCTGATCTGCGTTTCCACCGCTGTCCAATCGAGATCGATCCAGCCGGTATCTTCCAATACGGCGATGCAGGCCAGCAACCCACCAGTGATCAGCGCGGCCATTTTCAGAAATCGACGGAATGCCCAGCCAAAGAAGAATCCACTCAGATAGCTGCCACCGATGCCTACTACAGCAGGCGATGAGAAATCTGCAATCCATGAGGCGAGACCTCCGACAGTCGCCACTGCAGCGGCGATGACGGATTTCGCATTCCAAGGCGCATCGGCCAGAAGGGCTGCACAAAAGCCTTGCGACGATGATTCTTGCGGCTGGTCCTGATCGTAGTCCATGACAGGACTAGCGCTGGTCGCTTGCGAAGGTGTCGCAGGCTTTCGGGTCGCCGGTCTCCAAGCCTTTGCGGAGCCACGTCATCCGCTGTTCAGAGGAGCCGTGCGTCCAGCTTTCCGGTTGGACATAGCCTCGTCCCATCTTTTGAAGCCGGTCGTCTCCGATGGCGGCAGCGGCTTTCAATCCTTCTTCGAAATCGCCCGGCTCGATCAGGTTCCGTTCACGCTTGGCGTGGTGGCCCCAGACGCCGGCGAAACAATCGGCCTGCAGTTCCATTCGCACCGACAAATCATTCCCCTCTCGTTCAGAGGCCTGGTGCTGGAGGCGCGTCACCTTCTCTGCAATGCCCATTAGGTTTTGCACGTGATGGCCCACTTCGTGGGCGATGACATAGGCCTGTGCGAAATCGCCGGGAGCGCCGAGCCGCCGGGCCATTTCGTTGAAGAAGGAGAGGTCGAGGTAGACTTTGTGATCCCTGGGGCAGTAGAAGGGACCGACAGCCGAGGACGTGGTCCCGCACGCAGACTGGACTGCGCCCGTGAAGAGCACGAGTCGAGGATCTTCATATCGCGGCCCAAGGAGTTGCCTCCAGGTGGTTTCCGTGTCGGCGAGGACAACCGCGGCGAATTTCCCCAGTTGGTCGTTGGGCGATCCGGTCGGTGCCGACTCGGAGGGTGCCGATGATTCTGGCATGCTCTGCACGCCGTTGAGCATGTTGATGAGGGTCAAGGGATTAATGCCAGTGAAATAGCTGACGGCGAGTACAAGGATGATACCGACCAGTCCCAGCCCTCCGATCCTGGCCGGTCCCATACCTCGACGATCTTCGACATTGCCGCTTTCCCGTTGTCCTTCCCAGCGCATACCCTCACCCTTGCTTCCGGTAAAGAAACCGTACAGATGGAACCACATCCATCGGTGTAGTGCAAGCCGTTAGCTCGCATTATTCGTGACGGTTCGTCGAGAAATGGGGGAGTGGCGCACGACAAGCGCGACTCGCGTGACGTGTAAGCCTTGTCCCTACCTGTCGCGCTTTTCACGCCAGTCTCGCCCGTCTCGCTTGAGTCAGACATCCACGATTGCAGCAGAAGCGCTCATGAATAATGTGGGTTAGGGTCTTGGTTCTTGCGGGCGTCCTTCTGGAGGTATCCGGAGAGGAGGCGCGATCTGTTGGTGCGCGCCTCCTCCTGGTTTGTGTCGCTACTTCGATGTCGCCGTATCGGTCTCGAGTTGGCCGGCAATTTCTTTGAGGTCTTTCGGGTACAGCACGATTTCAATTCGGCGGTTGGATGATCGCCCTTCGTCAGTGTCGTTCGAAGTGAGGGGGCGAGTGTCTGCGTAGCCGACTGCGGAGAGGTATTGGCGGTCTACCTCGCCCTGATCGATCAAGTAGCGCACCACGGTCGTGGCTCGCGCCGTCGAGAGTTCCCAATTTGTCTTGAAGCGATCCTGCAGTTTCGAGCTGATGGGCACATTGTCGGTGTGGCCTTCGATTCGGATCTGTTTGTCCGTGACCGATTTTAAGACGTCGCTGACCTGCTTCAGCACTTTGATGCCGGCCGGCTTCACCTGCGCCTGGCCGGAATCGAACAGGACACGATCGACCATATTGATCGTGAGGCGGTCGCGTACCTGCTGAATGGTGATATTGCCTTTTGAAATTTCGTCTTGCAGCGATTTGGACAGTTCTTCCTGTGTGAGAGTCAGGCGTTTGATTTCTTCTTCTTTCGCCAGTCGTTCTCGCTCTAAGGTCGCTGCAAGCTGTAATTGTTCCTGCCGAAGTTGCTCACGTTCCTTCGCAATGCGGGCAGCGTTGGCCTCCAGCGCAGAAGCCTGCTTCTGTAGCTTGGCGATTTCTTCCTGCGCCGAGGCACTGCCGCTCGCGAGCTTCTGTTCGAGATCAGTGATTTGACCGTGCACATTGCCGAGTTCGCTGTTCAGTTGCCCGTTCTCCTTCTCTAGGCCGTCCAGGCGGGACTGCAACTCGCTTGAGCGCGCCGCGAGCGCTTCACGTTCTTTGGCCAACGAGGCCGCCTGCTGTTCGGCGGCTTTTCGCTGAGCGGCTTCCTGGTCTAGATTTTGCTGAAGCCCTGCCAATTGCAGTTGCAACTGGGCGGATGTTTCTTTGGCGGCCTCAAGTTCGGTGAGCGTCTTCGTGTGGGTTTCCGTGCTCACGCATCCCCCCACGGCCATCGCACACAGCATGGCCAATGCGGGGCCTCGGAGTGGCATGGTTCGATCAAATAAAATTCGTCGCATCGTCTCCTCCTTTAAATGATGGCGAACAGACTATCGCGAAGGGGAGCAATCGCGATGCCCAATGACTCGGAAATGTGCGTGAAGAGAACGGCTCATTTCTCATGGAGTTGGAGCGGGCATTGTCGCTTAGTGCATGTGGTAAGTAAATGGACTGGAGCATGATGCCACAGGCACTGTAGGGGTTAGCCTACAGAGTTTGAGGCTGCTGCTGTAATTTATTGCGAAGTCAGTCGGCTGCTTCAAGGAGAAAGGGGGACTGATTGTCTGACGAATGTATTGCAACGGAGCAGGCGAGGCGCAGCAGAAGCTGCGCCTCGCCTGCAGGGGCTTATTTGCCGCCCATGTCTTTCTTCTCGTCCTTCTTTTTCTCGTCATCCGCCTTGGAGCCGCTCATGTCCTTCTTATCTTTCTGTTCTTTCTGTTCGGCTGGGGCTGGTTCGCCGGCGAAAGACATCGTCGTACCGAGGCTAAACGTGAGGAACGCTGTGAGTGCGATGAAGCTTGCGTAGCGAGTCATGGGAACCTCCTTGCGATTAGTGAGTTGATGAAATGGAGCCACCGCACACGCGATGCTGTGGCTCCAGAAAACACTCTGTGCTACTGATGAGAGTGGCGAGGCTCTCTGGTCCTGGTGCAGAGCAAGTCAGGTGCCTCATGTCTTGATGGGGGAAAATCCACCAGGACCAACGTCGAGAAAGCGCGCAGCACTCCATTTCTCAACAGCTTATGGAGAGCCTTCTTGTAACGACGAAGAATAGAATGACGGGAAGGGCAGTGAAATTCTGTAGGCGAGAGCCTGCGGAATCTGCAGCGTAGCGATCTCTACTCTCGTCGTGGGGTTGTTGTATGAGGTATAGTGTCCCCATGCGAGGAGGATATCTTTTTTCTGGCTGGTTAGCCGCAAGTATCCTACTCTCAGGCTGCTCCTCTCAACGAATCGTTCCCGAGTCGATGGAGCCACTCGTTGATAGAACGGTTCTGTTTCGAGACGTGCTGGCCTCGCCGGAGTCCTTTCGCGGACGTGTGCTCGTGCTTGGCGGTGAAGTGCTGAAAGTAAAACGACTCCAAGACAGCACGCAGATCGAGCTCTTGCAACTTCCGCTTGAAGACGGAGAGGAGCCGAGCCTCGATCGCCAACAATCACAGGGACGGTTTCTTGCATTGCAGCAGGAGTTTCTAGACCCGGCCACGCTGGTCGAAGGAACGCGGGTAACGATTGTCGGGGAAGTCTCTGGGGCGAAGACCGACCGCCTCGACGACGTGGAGTATCGATATCCCACCCTGATTGTGAAACATCTGCACGTCTGGCCGGTTCAATCTTATGGTCAACGGCAACCGGGATTCTCCTTCGGAGTCTTCGGCGGTATGGGAGCTGGTGGGAGATCTCGTGGCGGTGGAGGATTCGGAATCGGGTTCTGACCGGTTTCTTGCTGGGGCCTCATGCTGCAAACAGGTCTTGTGAGTGAGTCCATCATATCTGACCGTGACAACACCTCTCGCACGATTGCCTTCAATAAACCCTACGGGGTCCTGCCCTGTTTTACCGACCTAAAGGGACGGCCGACGTTGGCTGACTACGTGGCGATTCCTGGCGTCTATGCCGCTGGGCGGCTCGATTTAGATAGTGAGGGGCTCCTGCTCCTGACGTCGGACGGTACGTTGGCACATCACATCACGGACCCGCAGCATAAGTTGCCGAAAGTGTATCTCGCGCAGGTCGAACGCATCCCGAACGAGGAAGCTTTGGAGCAGTTGCGAAAGGGAGTGGTGTTGAACGGCAAGAAGACCAGGCCTGCTGAAGTACGTCTGCTGCCGGACGATCCGCAGTTGCCTGATCGCCCGGTACCCATCCGTTTTCGCAAAAACGTGCCGACTGCCTGGGTAGAGATCACGTTGCGCGAGGGGCTGAACCGACAGGTTCGGCCCATGACCGCCTCAGTAGGGCATCCGACGCTGCGACTTGTGCGGGTGGCGGTCGGGCCGATTGTGCTGGGGGGCCTCCCGCCCGGGGAATGGCGGGATTTGACGAGTGGCGAGATGGCGCAGATCTATTCCACTGCCGGTCACCGTTGAGTACTGAAGGGTTCATTCGGCGGAAAGATTGCGGGAATGAGAAAAAGCTTTATGCTGTGGATGTGAGCAGAAGCCCCAGCAAGTTCGTTAATGAATAGCAGGTTCGGTTGTGGCAGACTGAACAAAGAGGCACGAAGTGCTCGAACTACTCCGGCATTTAGGGAGGTACACGATGTGGTGTTACGTGAGAGGGGGGAGTAGGGTGTCAGCACTTGTATTGGCTCTTGGGTGGGCGACGGTCTCGGCGGTGGTGGCCCAAGGAGCGACTCCTGGACCCATGCCTTTTTCCGAATTGGGGCAGATCAAGAAATTCGTGTCTGTCGAGGTGCTGACCCATGGGACTGCCGAGAAGCTCGGACTCAAGAGCGGAGAGCTGACCGATGTGACGAGATTGACGTTTCTCAAAAATTTTCCTGGGGTCGCGCTTGAAGGGTCGGGTGGTCCTCCTCCGGACGGGACAGAACGGCTGAATCAACTTGGGTTTCTCACTTGTGAGGTATGGACCGTCGGCGAAGAGTACATTGTCGCCTACCATGTGGACTGCAACGCGGGGTCGTATTTTATGTCCAAGACACCCGGCAGTCTGTGGAATCGGGCCATTCTCGGGTATGGACCGAAAGATGACGTCTCAACGGAGATCCCGAAGGGACTGCGCAGCATGGTCGAACAGTTTGCAGCAAGCTTTTTCAAGGTCAGGGGAGGCGACCGGCTGCCGTAGCGTAAGAGGGGGACGTGGTCCAGGCATGAGCTGGATGTTCAAACATGATTCGCTAGCCCTTCAACGGCGATCCCTGTTTGATCTGTACGGGCTCCCTCTGGTCGAGAGCACCTCAGGGACGTCCTCCTCTTTCATCACCAATCTGGAAAGTCTGTCGGTGCTCGGTTAGACTCCCGCCGCGATCTTGTTCTGCTTCAATGGAATCGGGATGCGGCATGCCAATATCCTCTTATCCAATGAGCCTAAAGTTCATCACTACCTACGCAGGGGTCTTCTGTCTGGCTACGGCTCTCATGGGCTGTCAGGCCGGGGAAGTGCGGAAGCAGGGTGGTTCAGTCTGCGGTGAGATTGAGAAGAGCCTCGACTTCTCGGAAAGAATCGAAGCGCTGAACCTGTTGTCAGAGGCGTTCGCGGCGCATTGTGATGATCTCGTGGTCAGGTACGGGGCGCAAGCCCGATCGCAGTTCCGGCACAAGACGTTTTCGGTCACGAGGGAGGCGGCAAACGTGTTTGTCCCTGACGGGACGTTCATCGAGTATATTTTGGAGAGTTATGAGCGGGGATATCTCAGTATCCTCCTGGCCGCAAGCTACCTGAGAATACAACAATCCGAGGAGGCGAAGGTTGAACTCAGAGATTTGGATCATGAACTGTTTGCGCCGATCTACAACTACGGAGAGGATCCGGTCAATCTTCTGCTCTCGGCGGTCTTATGGGAACAGCTGGGGGAGATTGGCGAAGCTCGCGTGGACTGGTTGAGGCTTCGTGACCTGCCGCGTCTGACCAAGAAAGAGGATGAGGCGCTTCGCCGGTTCGCCGGCGAACGGGTGAGCCGAATCGACAGCGGGGAAGGGGGGCGTGCGGCGTGGCGAGTCTACCGGGTCGGACGGTTTCCTCAACTGGACTGGGATCTGCAATTTTCAAGTTCCGCCAGCGGCTACTTTTCGATCACACCCAAGCAACCCTTCATGGCATCCTGCGCATCGGAAACCGGACTGCGGCTGTCGACCGAAAGCTGGTTCAATAAAGTGGCGATCCGCCATAGCCATGCGTACCACCCGCTGCTAAACGTGCAGACTTGGATTCGATTGCCGTTTGGGCTGACGTACAGCCTGGTCCCCCTGGCGGCAGGAGCCGGCGTCATGGTCGGCGGGTGCATCCTCGATGCGGCAGGCAACGGCAAGGGGGCGCTCTGTCAGCTCTCGGTGATCGGGGGGATGGCCTTGATGCGCACCACCCCGACAGTGTTCGAAGGAGCCTTGAGACCGGACCTGCGGCATTGGGGTGACGTACCGGCAGCGTTTGTGGTGACCAGAGCTTCCGAGCCAGAGCTGGAACCGTGCTTGGCGAAACTTGGAACTGCGGTTCAGCAATTTCTGTAGGAGTGTTCCGCCAGCGCGCTTCAGAAAGTCTTCCGCGATTTCGTCAGGCAGTAAGGTTTTCCAACCAGTCGTCGCATGGAACGAAGCAAGTGGCAAAGGAAGATCCCCTCTCGCCGGTATGTCAGGGGCAGATTCCAATCTTTGCGCAGCTCATTTATCTTCGCGGGCGACGACGATGTCCTTGGGGCTGATCGAGTGCTTGGCCCCAGTGGGACAAAAACTTGGTGATGAAGTTATGTTCTTGATTCGGCTCTACAGCTAACGGAGCTAGTGCGAGGGCGACGGCGAGCGAAATGTGATAACCCACGGAGCGGGATGCCAGTGCTCGCCGGTAGGCGGGATGGGCCTGATTGATCCAGACGGTAGATTCGACGAGCCGGCCCAGTTCCGAGTTATCGGGACGGTCCTCAAACTGAACCCCAAGCCCGTACCGCATTGGAGCACGGAAACGTCCATGACCCGGGAACATGGCAGATGCTGAAGCAGGGATCGTGGACGTCGCAGGCTCGGGCAATGCTGTCTCCTGGTTAGTAGGCAGAGGGGGTGTTTGTGGCTGAGCTGGTTCGGTCTCATTCGGCCGCGGTACTTCGGCCGTCGATGAGGCGGCCAGAACTGCAAGGGCTTCTGTTCCCGCTGCGATGTCGGTTTTCTTGTCATCGATCGGCAATCGCTTTTGGCCACCGGCCCGGTGCTCGACGAGAGAGGCGAGCAGCGGAAAGTCGTCGGACAATTCTTCCAGCACTCGATCCAGATCTCGCTCCAATGGGCGCATCATGCGTGATGAGGCGTCCGGTGTTCCTGTGCGCGTATCGCCCCATGCTTCCAATTGCCGAGAGACGGCTTCCTGGATCGCCTTGCGGTAGGCAAGATAGACGGCCCCTCGGGTGCCCGTGCGGATGAAATCCCCTTTGTTGAGAGTGAGCGAGGCGGCCAGGTCGGGGACTTCGATCAAGCCGTTGATCCGATCCGGCTGTAACGAAGTCACTCCCAACCAGTCCCATCCGCGTTTGATGACTTTGCCCAGCGTGCTGATCGCGACGCCGCGTTGATCCTCTGGTAATGACGCGGTATGGCGGGACAGATACCCCAACGCCGAGGGTTTACGCCGGCGGGCCAACCGAACGGCCAACGGGGCTTGATCAGGTGCCGACTTGGGATGCCGTTCCAACGATCGCCCATTGATTTCGAACGCAATCCCGGCTGGGTACTGGGAGGCCAGAAAGGAATCAAAAGAAGGTTCCAGTAACGGCTGGAAATGCCGACGCATCGCTCCTTCGACAAACCCAGGGTCTACGAGAGGAGAGAGCGGGGTTCGTAGCTTCAGCTGCACTGCAGTCCCTCGCTCGCCGACCAGCCCCAGCGGAGGCACCCAATGCCAGGGCGCACGATGATGCGAGGCCAAGTGCCACCGCGTGGCCACGTGCGTGCTGCCGCGCCTAGTTTCGGTGAGCACTTCTTCGCATACCAGCAGCCCGAGTTTGATGCCGACTCCGGCAAACCCAATGCCTTGCCCACGCACTTTCGTGCTGGAGGCGATGTCGTGATACTGCCGCATCTCTTTCCGCTGCATGCCGGAGCCGTTGTCGGCGACGGTTAATGTGGACTGTGCAGGGTCCGTGGTCATCGTGATCCGGTTGGCCCTGGAATCCAGAGAATTGGCGATGATTTCGGTCAGGATGGTTTCTTCGAGGCTCGATGGGTAGGCATCCCGCAGGTCTTCCAACAGATGTTCAAGATCGACGCGGGTCTCGCCCATGTTCTACTCCATGAATCAGCGCTGTGCGGAGAAAGGGACTGTAGACGGAGGCGCAGGTGAAATCAAGGCGAGAGAGGCGAACTTCTGGATGGGGGCTCGGACCAGTGAGCTGCCTGCTTCAATCCACATGCTGGCTGGTGAGTCCAGAGCAGGCGATTGGCCAATGTTGGCTTACAAGACCTGACCCCTGAACCTCTCTGGACGATTCGTTCCGCCTCGAAGTGAGGGATTGCCGGTTAACGGCTCTTGACCATCCGGCCGATAATCCCGATGCCGATGCCGAGCAGAATATAGCCAATGAGCACGTTCACGATAACGACGCCTTGGCTGATTACATTTGATGGTTCGTAGTCGACCAGTCCCAAGGCGGCGGTGACGTTGACGGAATAGTAGAGTCCTGACCAGACAGGAATCCAGTCGGCAGGGGTGCCGGGCGCCATGGGTTTCAGCCACTGTAGCTGGAAGAAGAGTTCGTAGAGCAGGCTAAAGAGGCCGATGGTTCCCAGTACCCAGGCGCCCCACCGCGAGAAGCTGGTGCCGTAGTTGCTGGTGGCCTTCCAGGCCAGCTGAGCCCACGGGTGTTTCCCTTGCATCTTGGCCCAGGTGACGCGAGCATTGCGCTCATTGAGATATTCCGTTTCCGACCATGCCAGCTCACCCACCTCAGCAAAGCAATGATTTGATCTGGAATATGAACGAACCGCGAAATGCTGGAGGTCATGCTTGGCAGAGTCGGTCGCTGTTTTGGCAGCCCGTTCTGCAAGCCGTCCCGCACTGGAATAAGCCCGGCCTGCCTGGGTGAATTGATCGAGCCGGTGCAGTTGATAGCCTGCCTGGTGGTAGGCATGTGCAGACTTCGCGACGTCTCGGTTCTCAAGAAAGTTGGCGGCAGCGAGGTAGTAGAAAGCCGATTGCATGATCTCCGCGCGCGAATCCTTATGCCCGAACGCCTCAGCCTTCCGCAACACCGCCTCAGCCGACTGAGTTGATTCCATCTCAGTCTCGCCCTGTTGGTAATATTGCTCGGCTATTGGATCGGAGAATGTCGGCTCGCTCATGCTTGGCCGTAGAGGGTGTGGATGATTTTGTGGCGCCTGGCCATGTTACCCTAAGGCCTGCCTCGTAATAAAGAGCACGAGTTTGGAAGGAGATATCGATGCCGCCGCAGCGGGCCTGTTTCCAAAACGACTCCCGATCGCTCTGTCGGCAGTAGAGGCGTTTCGTTGAACAACCGAATGAGGCCGCTGCTGCAGGCTTCTTTAAAGCTCTGCTATGTCGGAAATGATGGTGTGATATCCCGCGGCCCCCGCCGGTTGTGGCCGGATAATCTCCGCGATCTGTAACTGCCCCTTCGTGTCCGTCGCGCGCACGACCGTTTGAAACTTGCCTTGCTTGGGCGGTTTCCACGTGTAGTTCCAGATAACCCAGGAGTAGGGCGACATCGGCGGTTCGATCTCGCAGTCGTTCCACGTGCGGCCAGCATCGAAGCTCAACTCAACTTTGCTGATGGAGTTGGGGCCGCCAAAGGCGATGCCGCGTAAGAGTTGCTCGTGCCCGCGGCGCGTTTGGTAATGACCGGGGCTATCGATGCGTGAAAAGATTTTGATGGTACCGTCGTCGGTCCAGCCTTTGCGCTGCCAGTAGCCCAGATAGTCTCCGGGATAGACTTCGATTTCGACAATCCACTTCACGTTCTTAATTCCGTAGAGGCCTGGGACGATGAGGCGAATCGGGAAGCCGTGCTCCTTCGGCAGCTTTTCGCCGTTCATCAGGAAGGCGAGCATCACGTCGTCCTGCATGGCCCGCTTGAACGGAATGCTGTCGTCGTAGCCATCAATACCGCGGAACACCACATCGCGCGCGGTCTCTTCATCGGCGCCAGCGTCTTGTAAAAGCTTCCTCAGCGAAATGCCGCGCCAGGTGGCGTTGCCCATGCTGTCCCCGCCAGGGAGCGTATCGATACACATGAGCGTGGAGACTTGATCGTGCGAATCGCGATTCAGAATATCGCGCCAGCCGAGTGACATCGGAGTGTTCACGGCGCCCTTGATGTACAGTTTCCACTGTTCGATGTTGACGTCGCGAGTCATGGACACGGCGGAGTCGGCGTAGTTCACCACATAGAATTTTGCGTTCGGTGTGAAGTAGGTCGTGTCGCGCGCAGGTATGGCAAACATGCGTCCGAACACCGACCCTACCGCGTCGCAGCCACCGGTGACTCCGGCGAGCGTGCCGAGGCCGAAGGCCTTCAGAATGGTTCGGCGTCGCATGGATAGGGGCGATTGGTCTAGTGACATATGTTCGCATTATACACGCATAAAGGCACTTGACTCTTATCTGAATGGTTGTTATCTTCTCACCTGTTCGATGGTGCTTGTGCTTCCTGCCTGTTGACCGCGTGCGAGAGTGCGGTGAGGGCATGCGGTTTTAGGGAATACCCGGCCATAGGTTTGGTAAAAGGGTCCCTTGACACGCTTTCTGTGCACGGAGTATAGTGCACGGCTCGCGTGACGAGCGCATTTGTTCTTTGACAACTGAATAGAGAATGTTGAGCAATGGTGTAAGTGTATTGAAGTGGTGGCCCTTGGTCCAAATTCTAAGAACACCTTTATGAGAGTTTGATCCTGGCTCAGAATGAACGCTGGCGGCGCGCCTAATACATGCAAGTCGAGCGAGAAGACGTAGCAATACGTTTGTAAAGCGGCGAACGGGTGAGGAATACATGGGTAACCTACCCTAGAGTGGGGAATAACTAGCCGAAAGGTTAGCTAATACCGCGTACGTTCCTTGGACTTCGGTTCAGGGAGGAAAGCGCTACCGAGGGTAGCGCGCTCTTGGATGGGCTCATGTCCTATCAGCTTGTTGGTGAGGTAACGGCTCACCAAGGCTTCGACGGGTAGCTGGTCTGAGAGGACGATCAGCCACACTGGCACTGCGACACGGGCCAGACTCCTACGGGAGGCAGCAGTAAGGAATATTGCGCAATGGGCGAAAGCCTGACGCAGCGACGCCGCGTGGGGGATGAAGGTCTTCGGATTGTAAACCCCTTTCGGGAGGGAAG
>JAENWB010000249.1:0-5974 GCA_016650275.1 Nitrospiraceae bacterium
GCCTTACTGCGGCATAGTGGAACGGGCTTGGTGGCGCGGTACGCCCATCTGTCCCCGACCCATCTGCAGGGAGCGCTGGAAGGCGTCTCAGGGTTTGGGAAGCCGAAGAGGGAGCGCACGCAGACCGAACCGGAATCGAGGCACGAGGGGCAGAATGCCATCCCAACCGTGACGGGAACCGGAATCGAGCAGGATGAGCGGGAGGTGGAAAGTGTGCAAGTCGTTGAAAGCGTGTGAGAGGTTGTGTCGACGCGCGGACGAACAGACCTGCTTCCAAGGCCTCTAACGAGTTTCCCATCCACTTCTGTTGCTTGAGAGTCCCAACCAAAGCACAGTAGAGTAACG
The DNA here is from genome assembly GCA_016650275.1 of Nitrospiraceae bacterium. GTDB lineage: Bacteria > Nitrospirota > Nitrospiria > Nitrospirales > Nitrospiraceae > Palsa-1315. The sequence continues at coordinate 346 of JAENWB010000249.1, forward strand.
CGATGCGCAATCACCTCCTATTTATTCGACCAGCCCATTCACGGATCGGTCTCGCCCTTGTGATGGTGGTCGTCTCCATGTTCGGGACCTGGCTCAATGCCAAGGCCGGCGAATCCCTTCCAAGTTTCACCCCAGATTTCCCATCAGTCATTCGTGCCCATTCTGATCAACTGGCCAAAATGGAGTCCGACAAGGGAGCCAGCAACCTGTTTGTGTCGGCAATCGGTCCCGCGCTTCAGCTGGGCGATGTGGCCCGGACATTGGGGGTTAACCCCTTGCCGGCCAAGCTCGCGAAAGAACTCCTGGTGCCGAATCTGACGGCAGCGGTTCATCGGTTGATGGGCAGTCTGGCCGCGTGGCACCTTGCCTCCACTGTCAGGCAGGCTGTCAGAGATCAGCAACTCGCGACGGTGACCGAGCGACTATCCGGAGCCTCGCAAACCCTGGCATGGCTCGATCAACAAGGGAAATCCTCCTGGCATGACGCACTGAATCAACTCACTGACGTGGTTGCCTCCCCAGAATGGGCCCAGGAGAATCAGGGAGAATCTGCATCGACCCTGTTGGTAACAGTCGTGGAGCGAGCCTCTCGTTTGGAAGTCGACGCCCTGCAGGCCAGTTATCAGGAGTGGGATCGGATACGGAATTGGAAAGATCGCGTGCGCGGACTCCGTGGACAGACCAGGCTGTGCGGGACCTGGCAGTGGATCGTTCATAACCATCAGCAGCACCATCAAGAACAGAAGCTTTCGCTACTCTTTCCGCCAGCAGGAATTACACAGGCCACTCTGCCGGGACTCGTGGAAACGATCGTGTTGGGCGAGAACGTCTACTTACGGTGGGAAGTCGATGGTCGGGTTCAAGAAGATAGTCTGCAATTTAGCAAAGAAGGCCAGCGTCTCGAGGGGACCTTCGTGAATTCCCAAGGAGGTTGGGGATCAATCAGCGGAAAGAGAACGGCCGGCTGTACGCCTTAACCCCGCGAGACGGGCGAGATTGGTTGATCTGGTCTATCTGGTCTGTCTGGTTCAACCAAACAAACGAGACAGAACAGATAAACAAGAGAGACCAGCCGGTTCTTGCGCTTCACGCGCCACGGCGAGGGAGCGCATTCCGCCAGACTCCCCAACCTAAAAGTATCCAGCCCGCCATGAATGCCAGCCCACCGACCGGGGTCACAGCCCCCATCCACCGGATGCCCGCAAGAGACACCATGTACAGACTGCCTGAAAAGAGAAGAATTCCAAGGATAAAGAGCCATCCAGATTTTTCAAGACGTTGTTCGGGGTAACGATCAATTGCCCAAGAAACTATACAAAGTCCAAAGGCATGGTACATCACATACCTTGTCGCGGTCTCGAATACTTGAAGCATAGGAGCCTCCAGAATTTCTTTGAGCGCATGGGCACCAAAGGCGCCGGCAGCAACGCCGGATCCTGCCAATATGCTCCCAATTACCAAGAATCGCTGAGAGGGTGACCGACCTATCATAGTAGTATCCTCCTCGTTCGTGATCTTCCATGTTTCTCTGCTTGGTCTGGTTCAATCAAAAAAGAATAACCAACCGGTCACATCGAATTTGGATTCTAGCAGAGAGAGCTGAGTCTCGATATGCCTCTCGAACGTTCCCGCTGTTTAATTGAAGAAGTGGGTCTTCGGCAGGGACGGGCATTGGTGGGTGGCTGGAGATCCTCGTCGGAACATCGTGAACAGCCGAAAATTCAATGTACATCCCTGATCAGTAGATCTAAGGAACTAGTGCTTTCAAAGGCCGGGAGTAGGTGAAGGACATACGGACAGTTTACCCGTCCACCACCATTTCGGGTAAGTTCCCCCACCTCTTGAGGAATAGGCACCCATCCAGTACCTAGACTATCCTGCACACAACATGATGGCTCAGGGAAAACAACAGACCTGGTGGGATAGTCCGATGTTTACTATTGACTGCGTTCTCGTGAACAGAAGCAGGCAGCTTGAAGCGGACGGATGCGTCCTCGAATCCGTAGAGGCTGGGTGTAAGCTCAGTACCCCTGATCACCTGACAGCAGGGGATTTTGTGAAAGTCCAATTATGGTTGGAAGGCGAGGAATCCTTTATAGACATCCGGTTGGCGGAAGTCAGAAGGGTTCACGAGCATTGGGTCGCGGTGGAAGTGATCCAGGTGAGCCAAAATGACCGGATAAGATTGAAACGATTTATCGATGCCCCCGCAGCTATGCATATCGAAGAACCTGCGCTAATCGACCGTCTTCTCATTCGGGCCTAGCCCGCATAATTTGCGAAGCTTCTGCTGCAAGCACGGATTCGCTGCTCGTACGCGTAAAGCGTCGTTCGTGTAGCGTGAAGCGCAGGCACAACGTATCTGTTGATCTGATGATCTGTTGAGTCGTAGGATTCGGCCTATTCATCAGATCGACAGATCAATAGATTCCGAAACTTCCTTACGAGATACGAACGACGAACTACGCTTCACGAGGAACGTGCGTTCGAGCGATTTCACGACGCACCTTTATGAATAATGCGGGCTAGCTCGGCGTCAACCTCTCGGGGTGGAATCAACAACATTGTAGGTCGCTCAATCAAATCGCCCGCAGCCCAGGCAAAGCAATCGGATGCACCGTGTGTTCGCCATGGTGACATTGCGTGGCTCGAAGCCGTTGGTGCGGCTGGGTGGCTCGTGGAGAGATGCCCATCCCCTTGGTGGGCAGGGACTCTATAAGAAATGCATCCCGTACAGAAAAGGGGCTCTGTCGGAGGCGAGGACCCGCTGACCTCCTTAGCTAGCCCGTGACCTACTTTTCGCTCCCCTCTCATAGCAGATGCCTCTTTTGCAGTACCTCGTTTGAGTTATGGCGAACTAGGCGCGGTCAGCTATTCTTGAAAGTGTTGAGCCAGTAGTACGTGAGGTTGATCCGGATCTGGCCGTCGCTCTGGCAGACAAGGTAATCCATGAACACATCCGCCCTCGAAAATCGTCCTGGCCTTGGCGCCGTCCTCCATACGGCTCCCGCTAACATTTCGGTCTACCACGTAGCTCGGCTTATGGCCTTGCGCAAGATCAGCGCGGTAATCGTGGTTAACGGGTTGAGACCGATCGGGATTGTCACGGATCGGGACCTGGCCGTCCGGGTGATCGCGCAGGGATTAGACCCCAAGACAGCGTCCCTCAACCGCGCGATGACATCGCCGCTCTTCACGATTTCACAAGAACAGACGCAGGAACAGGCATTGGAGATGATGGATCGTTATGGGGTCCGGCAACTGCCGGTCGTGGATTCGGCGGGGCAACTTGTCGCTCTAATGACCCGTGAGGGAGTATCCCAAGCACGTATCCGCACGATCCACTCCACAGACGAGCATTCTCCGGTGATCAATACGATGGTCAAGCGGTGTCAGCTGCGCCGGACACTCTACGTGCTCCGGACCTGGCTGGCGGGGAACAAGCTAGCATTTGAACTCAAGGTCGCGATGGTCGCCCTGGCCGTACTGATTGCCTTCGTGATTATTCAGCAGGCGCAACTGCCGAAAAATGTGGACCCACGACAGTACGAGCCAAAAGACGTCCAGCACCGGCAGCAGAGCAACCCATAACCCTTTCCCCCCTTCTCGCGTGTCCTTCTCCAACCCTTCCAGCACCGTATTTCTAGGCGCATACTTCCGATACCATCAGCACCAGCCGTCTTTGACCAGAAATGGCTGGAATGAGGTGCGTCGAGTACAGCATGAGCACAAATGGCGCAACATTCCCCTATCACCAACTTCTGCCTCGTTCTTACAACAACTACCCTGTGAGGAGTGGAACAGAAATGGGTCAGGAGCAAGGACTGCAATCGCTGGTAAAAACTTTTCTACTAGGGCCTTTCGACCCTATCTATTTTTAACGCCTTCTGCTTGCTCTTTGGAAGAATCTGAACTATCAATGGTACGCGGGTGTCTTGTTTCACAGAGAGTTGCATGTCTTGTGGAGCTATCGCTGTGACCAGCGATCCCCGAAGATGTTGACGAACGGGCAGGGAGCAGATACCTGCAGAAAGATTTTGTGCAATGGCCAAAATCCTTGTGATCGATGATGCGCCAAGCATTTTGGATCTCCTCAAGATCGTTCTTCGCCGCAAGGGACACGAGGTAGTCCTGGCGGACAAGGGCCGAACGGGGTTGAACCTGTTCCGACAGGAGCGACCGAATGTGACGATTTTGGATTTCATGTTGCCTGATATCGGGGGGCTGGACGTACTCAAGGAGATTCGGACCCTCGATCCAAACACACCGGTTATCATCCATACTGGGTTTGCAACGGAGAAGAGAGAGCAGCAGGCCCGTGATTTGGGCGTGACCGAATTCCTCAAAAAAGGCTTCTCCTTGCACAACCTGGGAGCGACGCTGGAACGTGTCCTGAATCCGTCGAGTGACGAACGACGGCAGTTCCCACGTTTTTGGGTTCAATTCCCGATCTCCTTCTTGAAAGATGGAGTAATGATTGGCGACGGCACCGGTTATGACCTGTCGGCGGGAGGCTGTACTATAGAGAGCCAGGCGCCCGTACGAAAAGGCGACTATGTGGCGCTGCAGCTCTATTTACCTGACCACCAAAAACCGACCACACCAGTGATGGTCGAGGTAGCAGTGGTCCGTTGGGCCATCCAACAGAAGTTTGGCCTGGAATTCATCAGCCTACCGAGTGGGGATCAACAGCTACTTCGCCAGTATGTAACGACCCTCCAGACTCCCAGCCCTGAAGGTTCCGTGTCCCGAACCTAGGAATTCCTGGAGACCGAGGCAACTGCTGACCTGCCCCCTGTAGTTGTACCGGCCGCACCGGCTACGGATCGGCCCACAAAATGAGGGGCTCAATCGGTCCACGACTTCCCTCGTTGATTCATTTAGCAACACCACTTGCGTGGAGTCTAATCTTCTCCTCCACGCTCGCCATTAATTCAGCAAATTGTTCAGGTTGTGGTGCCGTTCTTGGATCGAAACATCCGGCATCCCTTAACAAGTATAAGTAATTGAAATCGGCGAGCCACTTGCTTTTTTGGTTTCTTTCTTCCGCAAGAGAATAGTAAATCTCGTGGAGAGGCATCTGCGGCGCTGAGCTTTGTATGGCTGTAACACAGTTGAGTATGGTTGAAGCGCTCTTTTTGTGAATGAGTTGCATCCCCATTGGTGAGTTCATGAAAAAGACCAAGGCCGCACCAGCAGCGATGACCGCTAGAACGATAAAGAGGACTTCCATGATCCCCTCCCCTTGCTCATACAGCATTCTCAAGGCTTGAGTTCTAACTCTAAGTGCAACACTACAGGCCCTGCTGGGTTACGGTATTGCCATGACAACGAGAGGTTACAGACACATGAGTGCCGAAGAACGTGAGACCGTGAGCCAGGAATGGTCCAGCGTTGGCTGCGACAGAACAATGCATGGGAAAGTGACGGAGTGGGATGGAGCACACAGGGCATGAGGGAGTCCTTGGTGCTGGTGCCGGAGACCGGAATTGAACCGGTATGGGCCTTTTGGGCCCGAGGGATTTTAAGTCCCTTGCGTCTGCCAATTTCGCCACTCCGGCATGGGGGCGGATTCTAGCATATTTAGCAACGGGCCCCGAATACCATCGCCAATGGCACAGGCCCCGGA
>JAENWB010000250.1:0-3864 GCA_016650275.1 Nitrospiraceae bacterium
AGCCCCAGACTCAAGGTTTCACGTTCTTCGGGACTCATGTGTGTATAGGATCTCGTTCGCATGGCAACACCTTAGCCCATCAGGGCCTGCAGTGTTGCACTTGGAGTTAGAACTCAAGCTGCATGATGCGCTCCTCTTTCTTGATTACGCGGGATATCTAGTGTGTGAGTCTCCCTACGCCCGCATCGTGGGAACTCTCGGTGCCACGGTGGCGTTTACTGGCGACCTTTCAGCGCGTCGCGGATTTCCATCAGTAATTTCTCTTCATTGGTCGGCCCGGCCGGTGGGGCTGGTGCTGCGGCTTTCTTGAACCGGTTAACCTGCTTGACCAACAGGAAGATCACGAACGCAATGATGATGAAGTCGAAGGTCGCCTGCAGGAAGACCCCGTAGTTGATGGTGGGGGCTCCCGCCGCTTTGGCGGCGGTGAGCGACGGCTGGGCCGTCCCGGAGAGATTGAGGAAGAGACTCGAGAAGTCGACGCCGCCCATCAACAAGCCAATCGGGGGCATCAACACATCACTGACCAGCGAGGAGACGATCTTCCCAAATGCGCCGCCAATGATCACCCCGATCGCCATGTCGAGCACGTTGCCTTTCATAGCGAAGTCTTTAAATTCTTTCAACATGGTTTCTCCTCACGAGGATTAGGGTGTACTGCATGTGCTACCCCAGAGCTACCGTTTCCTGGTCGTGTCGAAGTTGTACCCCAGGGTCCAGAGGTACATGTTGTCCGTATCCCCGGTGCCACTCGCCGGATTGCTGTTATAGCGCGTCGTCACTTGGAAGCCGCTCACGAAGCCCTCGAATAGTTTGAAACGGACGCCGTTGTCCATCGTCAAGAAATAATTCTTGGTGTTTTGTAACGAGGGGTACACTTCATCATAGTGGTAGAACGTGACGCGATCGTCCAGGATTGGCCAGTTGAGTTTGAGCGACCAGCGGCCTCGGAGGGAGGACCGATCATCCGCGACCCGGAAGTCCTCATTAAAAAAGGCGGGACCAGCCTCTGCGTACAATGTCATATCCTTCAGGATGCCCGAGAAATCTCCACGCTCGATAAACTGATAGCCAGGCCCCGAAGCGATGGCGGTTCGCATTTTGAGGTCTTGGAACGTGTCCTGCTCAAAGTAGGCGGACGCAAACCAGAACAAGCGTTTGGTGAGAAAGAAATCCAGCTTAATCGTCCCGCGCGCGTTTCGAGCAATGAGTGTATTGGAATTGTCACCGTAGACGTAGCGACCGTTGATCGACAGGCGGAGCTGCTCACTCCGAGCCACGAAGTCTCCGAGCAAGCTGGCATTTTTCAGGTGGCTATTCCCGGTTGTTTGCGAGTAGCCGCCGGTCAGACTGCCTGAATAGATGACCGGGGCTTGGATAATTGGATTCAGCGCGGTGATCGAATCCATCGGAACCTCCATCGTCCCCTTCAGCGGTTCCGCTCGCACATTCATGGTCCTGTCGGGGCCCTCGGTGGCCGTGCCCATCAACACCGTCCCTTCTTTGAGATGAAAAGGGATAGGATGGTTGATGGCCAGCTTCGACACATTGGCCCAATTTATCTTGACGATATTGTCCGCAGCCGCGGCAGTCTTGATAGATAACACCCCGCCAGACATTTCGAGCACTTCGCCATACAGTACACCGCCGTCCTTCAACGTGACCCTATCGAGTGGTATGGGAGCGGGAGGTGGAACCTCTCCCACCGTTGGAGCATCAGCGGCTGCGGCAATCCACGGTGTCATGAGAGAAGTTAGAAGCATGAGGAGCACGAATCCATGTTTCAGCAAGAGAATGTCCCTAGGTTGAAGATAATTGTATGGCCAGCCCATGCCTTAAACAAGCGTGATAATATGATGGATTGTTATGCGAAGAAGCTCAACGATCTTCATCTGCGCAAATAAATTCGACTGAATAAGGCACGGTGAATGCTGCTGACAGGGGTCGGCTCAACTTACTGAACATACTTATAAGAGTAGGGTTGGGCAGACATGTTGGGTGAAGGCTTGCCTGCATCTCTGTGGCTGATTTGGTGTGGAGGAGACTATTTCACCACAGACAGGCGCCGAAATAATCTGAACGAGTTCGAATAGGGAGGGAAGGCGGATGCGAGAGCATCATGGTAGTGGGAGGGGGTTGATCAGGCTCTCGCTGCGAACGCTCCGCTCATTTTATCGTCCCAATAGTTCCTTTAAAAGATCCTGACCTTTTCGTTTGAGGTCGTCCGGCTTGGTCGAGCCCTTGAGAAGATCGCCGATGGCCTGATTCACTTTCTCCCTCACCTGTTCCTGGACCTTGCCCGTCAAGGCTTTTGAATCTAACCCATACGACGGTGCTTGCACGGTCCCGGTGATGATCAGCGGGAGACTCAATCGGCCTTCTTTCATTGCGAGCTTGGCAACAGGAGAAGCGCTGGCAATCTTTTGACTCAAGTCCTGCGATAGGTTGAGATGCATGGTGAGGTTTAGTGTCTGATCAAACCCGATGGTGCCTCCCCCCGTGGCCTGGAAGTCGTGGCTATCCATCAAGAGGTGCTGGACATTGATGATCCCTTGCTTGATCGCAAGATCTGTCTCGATCGTCGAAAACGCAGTGGCTTTGGCATTGTCGAGCGAGATGCCGGCAACTTTGAGGATCGAGATGGCTTCCTGGAGAAGATTCACGCCCTCGATCTTCCCATCTTTCACAGCAACGTGGCTGGTTCCTTCCAGGTTTTTGGTGAGGTCCGGCATGGAGAATCCACGGCCTTGCAGTGCGAGGTCGGCTCCCGCTGTTCCGCTGATTGACACTGGTGTGGCCGCGACTGCATCAAGGGCAGGTCCGAGCTGGATGTCTTGGATCATCAAGGTGCTATTGAATGGCGGGGAGTCGGAACCGGTGATAAGTGTGCCCTGTCCCTTTACCTGTCCGTCGAACAGTTGGAATGAAAGGGCATTCACTTTGGCTTCTTGTCCCGTTACCTCCACAGCGATCCGGAGATCCTTGATGTCGACCGATTGATTCAGCGGGAGTGTCATCGGTAGATTAGCCGTATTGATCACCGGCGAACTGATGTTCAGAGTCGCGTTTTGGCCAACGGTCTTTCCTGCGATGGTGAAATCAGTTTTCCCCAAGCCAAGTTGAAGATGTATCGCGTCAATGTCCGTGGTTTCTTTCAGTGGGCCGAAGGTGCCGTCCAGCGTCACTGGCAGATTGAACGGTTGGACAAGGGCGCCGAAATGCAGGCTCGGTGTTTGGCCGAGACGAATGGATTGGAGCAGCAACTTTATGTCCTGCAACACATACTCAGTCGGTTTGGCGGCTGACAGATCACGGTAGGTCAGTGTTCCGCCGACGATAGAGACTCGATCCACGGCCAGCAGTGCCAGGATTTTAAGCGGACCTTCGGTCGATGGAATCGGCGCCCGCGATGGAGTTTGAGGCAGTGCAACACCTGTACGACCGAGGGTCGAGACGTTCAAGACACCGTTCCTGTTCTTGATGATCGTAATAACAGGATCACGGAGTGTGATTTCTTCTACTTCGACCTTGCCGCTGAGCAACGGCATGAGTTTGACCCCGACGTTCAGCGACGTGAGCGAGGTAAAAGGGATTGCACCAAACTCTGGGTCGTCCAGTACGGCAAACCCGGCTACGCGCGCACCGATCCGCGGCCAGATTGTCAGACGGATGTCTTGCAGCTGAACCTTGCGATTGAGCGCGTCTTCGAGGAGTGGCTTGTATTGGTCTTGATACTTGTTGAGGTCAATTAGGAAGGGAAGCGCCAGGATTACTCCGACCGCCACAATCACTACAATGAGTAACCCTATTACGATTTTCATCGGCGCACCTCCCTACGAGCTTCTGCCAGTATAGGAAAGGGCT
>JAENWB010000251.1:0-2544 GCA_016650275.1 Nitrospiraceae bacterium
CATTGAACCTACTGCAGCCCCGGACGGTAATAGCGGAGGCTACCTTGGTACCACTTTTAACGAGAATGGTGTAAACGGCGCTCGAATAGTGCAGCGCTTGGCGGTTGAATAGTGAAACGCTCTGAGGGGTGATGGGGGTTTAGTTTACTTAGCGTTTTCTGGTAAAGGAAGACTTCTGCCCCATCCTCCTCCGGAGGAGGATGGGGTCGCAGCGGTTATCACGACGAGTCGGATGGTGACGATTCTCCTTTCTCAGCCGCATTCGTGTCATCCTGACGCTGTCGACGGGCATCCTTGAGCCGGTAGCTCTCACCGGTTGCCTCCAAGATGTGGCAGCGGTGGGTTAATCGATCCAGTACGGCGCCGGTCAACCGTTCGCTGCCGAGCACCTCAGTCCACTGACCGAACGGAAGATTTGTAGTCACGATCACGCTCTGTCGTTCGTAGGCGGTGCTGATCACATCGAAGAGCAACTCGGCGCCGAGCTTGCTGGCCGGCACGTAGCCCAACTCATCCAGCACCAGCAGATCGAGTTTGGCTAACTGGGCCTTCATCCGCATCAGCTGCCGTTCTTCACGGGCCTCCATTAACTGCGTGACCAGTTCCGTCACGCGGTAAAATCGAACTTGATACCCGCGGTGACAGGCCTCGATTGCGAGCGCCGTCGCGATGTGCGTCTTTCCAGTCCCCGGATTTCCAATCAAGATCACCGACTCACGCTGTTCCAGGTACTGACAACGCATCAACTCCGCGACCAGCAGCCGATTGAGCGACGGCTGGGATTCGAACTTGAAGTTGTCCAGCGCCTTGTGATTGGGGAACCGGGCGAATCGCAGCCGCCGCTGGGTGCTGCGTTTCTCACGATCGATTAACTCCAACTCGCACAACTGCAACAAGAAGGCCAGATGGTCGACGTTCTCTTGAGCACAGCGAGTGGCCAGCTTCTCGCACTCGTCATGGATAGTCGGCAAGCGCAACAGTTTCAGATGATGCTGCAACAGCACCAGGCTCTTGGTTTCGATCGGTTTCATCGGTCACCTCCCAACAACAGCGAGCTGTACCGATCCAAGTGTGGTGGCGGGATCTCATGGCCTTGCAGGTGCGGCCGGCCGTCGAGATTGAACCACTGCGCCGGCTGTTCGCGCCCGTGTTGGGCCAGGATCCGGATCGCATCAACCGTCAGAGCGCCAATCGCCAGGGCACGCTCGATCGCCCGGCCCAGCTCGGCCAGTTCCAACGTCTCCAGCAGCCGCAGCACCCGGATGAACTCGCGCCGACCATCGGTCTGACGCTCCCCTTCCAGCCGCCGTCGCAGCACCCCAAAGCATTCGGGCAATTGCCAATCCTCCAGCGGCCGAGCGAAGTCCAAAGAGCCCGGTTTACGTTCCAGCAGAGCCAGGTAGTGCAGCGGATCGTAATGCACGTTCTGCCGCGCCCAGTCGCGTGGATGGCGGGCCACGACCCGATCGTCGACGATCAGCCGGACCTCTTGAATATTGCCGACCGCCGTCACCTGATGATGGGCATAAGCGGTTGGCACAGAATAGTCGTTGGTATCGAACCGCACCAAGGAGAGCGAATTCGCCTTGGCCCCCTCGACGCGTCGAGCCTCGAAGGTCTGCTGCGGCAGTGGTAACAGCGCGGTCTGCTCTTGTTCTAACAGACCTTGTTTTGTCGTCGGCTGGCCACGCAAGCGACGCTCCAGATCGGCACGACACTGCTGAGCCAGTTGCTCATTAAACTCCTCCAGATCGGCGATCTGTGGGACCGGCACCATGAAGTTGCGGCGCGCGAAGCCCACCAAGCCTTCGACGTGGCCCTTTTCATTCGCCCGTCGCACGAGGCAGAAGTGATGCTCGAAGAGGAAGTGACTCTCCAGCCGCAAGAACTCGTGGGTTGGCGTGTCGCCCCGCCGGCCAACGAACTTGGCCACCGCGATCCGACTGTTGTCATAGCTGATCCGTCGGGGCACGCCGCCAAAGAATTGAAACGCCCGGCAGTGGCCTTCCTGAAACGTCTCAGTGCATTCCCGCGGAAACACCTGACAGAAGAAGGCGTCGCTAAACGGCAGCGACATCACGAAGTAGGCGACTTTCGTCTCCTTCCCTTGCAGGATGACGACCGCTTCACCGAAGTCCGCCTGGGCCTCGCCCGCCGGGTGCGACAACGGCATGAACACTTCGGCCGTGCCGGCCCGCCAGCTGCGCACGGCGTCACCGACCACACTGATCCCACCCTCGTAACCATGCTCCGTCCTCAAGCGATCAAAGATCCGCTTGATCGTGTGGCGTTGCTTGGGAGGGGAGTTTTTGTCCTGCTCAAGAATCTCATGAATCATCGGCAGGAACCGCGCCAGCTTGGGCTTAGCCCGCGGCCCGCGCGCCTGATAGCCTGGCGGCTCGGCGTGGCTGAGGATCTTTTGCAGGGTTTTCCAATGCAACTGATACTCTGTGCAGATCGCTCGCTTGCTCTTCTTCTTGGTCAACACCAAACGACGGATTTCGGTCCAGAGATGCATGTCTTCGTACACTCATGTTCCTCGCG